>NZ_KV792961.1:0-101992 GCF_001808335.1 Oligella sp. HMSC05A10
GAAATTTGAGGGGTTATTGCAAAGGTCTCAAGTTGCTAAAAAATTACTAGATTAAGTCGACTTAAGTTGAAATTAAATGCGACGGTTAACATCATAGTTGATTTTAAGGTGAATGAGAACGGTTATTATTCTTATTTTGATAAATTTTTAAGAATTAAAACGTTAATACTAAAAACTTCTACCTGTTATCTGCTTATCACAGTAAGCTAGCCTTGTTTTATTTAGGGCTTAGTGATGTGGTATTGAATAGCAAAGCAACCGCATTCAACATGATTCGATGTCACCCTACACACCGTATCCAATCCATTGACTAGAGGAGAAGACGGCCGGCGAGCGTATCAGTCAGTCGCGTATGCCGACCTTGATTAAGGGCTACTTAAAGCTTGGCGCCCGTATTTGCGGCGAACCTGCTTGGGGTAAAGACGTTAATGCGGTGGATTTTCCGGTGATTGTGGATAGTGAGAAGATGGATCATCGCTAGCGACGCCATGTTGGTTTTGACTGATTGGCTTGATTTGAAAGTTAAAGCCACAGGCCTCCCACAGCGCTTTTTCATTCGTTAGACTGAATTCGGTCAGTGGGTGATTTTCAAGCCAGCGCTTACCGATAGTAAGCGTGATATCCTTAGCTTCAATTTTAAGCGCCAAGTTTTCCATATGGATGGCTTGACGTTTGCGTAAAAATATTAGCGCTAAGCGTATACATAGGATGGCTTGCCATTCTTCATCGGCTAATGACTTGATATCGCTTTTGTTTAACTTGCCTTGCGACTCAAGATTCAGGCGCGCCATAATCGTTTGTTCATCTTTGGAGAAACCCGGCATATCTGCATGTTGTAACACATAGGCAGAGTGGCGATGATAGGAGGATTGGGCGATGCTTAAACCGATTTCATGCAGATCACACGCCCATTTAAGTAGCAAATGCATATCATGGGGCCAGCTTTCTTGCGCTTCCTTGCTAAGCGTTAAGGCAGACTCATAAAAAGCACTCGCTAGTTGACGCACTCGCAGAGCTTGCTTAGTATCCACCCGATAGCGGTGCATATATTGAGCCACGGTACCGGCACGAATATCGGCAGCTGATTTACGACCCAGCATATCATACAGTACACCCACTCGGAGTGCGCCATCACCCTGGTTCATCTGCTTGATTTTCAGTTCTTTAAAGGCGGCCATCATAATGGCTAAGCCTGCAGGTAGTACTTCAATACGATCAGTTTTGAGATCGAGTAGCAGCGGCGAGTTGGCTGAACCGGTTTTTATTAAGATACGCTTTAGCTTCTCCATACCCTCCATCGTAATGCCGCGTTCAGAAAAACCTGAAGCCTGTAATACGGCTACTAAGGCTTTAGCCGAACCGGAGGAACCAAAGGCCTCGGCCCAACCCATATTGCGGTAGCTTTTACTCAATACCTGGATTTGGTTGCGTGCATTAATCTCCGCTTGTTTAAATGCTTTGGCGCTGACCATACCGCCAGGGAAATAAAGCTTGGTAAATGAAACGCAACCAATGGGTAAGGACTTAACCAGCAAGGATTGAAAACCCTTGCCAATAATAAACTCCGTCGAGCCGCCGCCAATATCAATCACTAAGCGGTTTTTATCGGATAAGGGCAACTCATGCGCCACCCCGGAGAAAACCAAACGCGCTTCCTCTGGACCGGACACCACCTCTATAGGAAAACCTAGCGCAGCTTCAGCGCGTTGTAATAATACATTGCGATTTTTAGCAACCCGGAAGGTATTGGTCGCAACCGCGCGTACTTGGTGTGGATGGAAATTTTGAATGCGCTCAGCAAAGCGTTGTAGTACACCAACTGCTCGCTCAATCGCTTCGTCACTGAGTACCTTGTCCTCATCTAAGCCGGCTGCTAATCGCACGGTTTCCTTTAAACGGTCAATGGCGAAGATATAAGACTCACCATTGCGCTCCTCAATGCGTCCAACGGTCAATCGAAAGCTGTTAGAACCTAAGTCTACAGCAGCTAGTAAGTTATTATTTTCCATAAAAATCGGATCTTATAATGATGTCATTATTGTACCTAAGAAATAATGGCTTAAGAGACAATAAGTGAAGTATTTAAACGACAAACTAAATGATGATAGAGGGCGCACGTGATGTCATATTCTTGTCATATATGCTTTGTACAATTCCTTATGTAAAGTGAAACACCATGGTATGTTATTTACCCAATAATTTACCAACTTACCTAATCTGATATCAACAAAGGATGATCATGTTAAAACAAGCTTTTTCTCGCGTTACTTTAGCAGTTGCTCTTGGTGCCGCTGCGTTTTCTGTACAAGCAGCTGCTGTAACAGGTGCTGGCGCTTCTTTCCCTTATCCAATTTATGCTAAGTGGGCTGCTGAGTATAACAAAGCAACCGGTAATCAGGTTAACTATCAGTCAATCGGTTCTGGTGGTGGTCAGCAGCAAATTATTGCTAAGACAGTTGATTTCGGTGCTTCTGATGACCCATTATCAGCTGAAAAATTAAAGGATAATAATTTACTTCAGTTCCCGGCCGTTATCGGTGGTACAGTACCTGTGATTAACGTTGATGGTATCAAACCGGGTGAGTTAAAACTAACAGGTGAAGTATTAGCTAATATCTACTTAGGTAAAATCACTAAATGGGATGATGCTGCTATCGTTGCATTAAATGATGGCTTAAAACTTCCTAACGCTGACATTATCGTAGTTCATCGTTCTGATGGTTCTGGTACTACTTTCGGTTGGACTAACTACTTATCTCAAGTTTCTTCTGAGTGGAAAGAAAAAGTAGGTGAGGGTAAAGCCGTAAAATGGCCTGTTGGTCAAGGCGGTAAAGGTAACGAGGGTGTTGCTGGTTATGTGCGTCAATTAGCTAACTCTATTGGTTATGTTGAGTACGCTTACGCTAAGCAAAACAACTTGTCATGGACTCAATTACAAAACCGTGATGGTAAGTTTGTACAGCCTGAGCAGACTGCATTCGCTGCCGCTGCTGCTAACGCCGACTGGAAATCTGCTCCTGGTATGGGCGTAGTGCTTAACCAAGAGCCAGGTGCTGAGTCTTGGCCTATTACTCAAGCAACATTCATCTTATTGCACAAAACAGCTGATAAGCCTGAGCAAACTAAAGCCGTGATGGAGTTCTTTGACTGGGCTTGGGCAAATGGTGGCAAATTAGCTTCTGAGTTAGACTATGTGCCGCTTCCTAAGGAAGTAAGTGATGAGGTTCGCGGACTTTGGGCTTCGGAAGTTAAAGCAGCTGACGGCTCTGCAGTTTGGTCTAAATAATTATTAAGTACTTATTTAAGCTAATCTGAAATGATAGGGTTAAGTACCCCGCAAAGAAATTGGGGTAACACTTAACGATAGGAGTCGGGCAGTAGATGTTATAATTTGCTGTCCGACTTTTTGCATTGCAGTTGTAATAAATCTTAAATAAGTTGTAGTGATTGTTATTAAGCTAACGCTTTACGTCTTATACTGGATTGCTAATGTCGACATATTCCGAGACTATTAATCATAGTAGGTCTTCAACCCCAACTAAAGAGGCTACGGTGTCGAAGAGTTTACCACCTTCCCCCAGCAGACGCGGTTTTGCGCTAGCGGATATGATATTTGCTAATGCAGCCCGTTTTTTTGCGTTTTTTGTATTTATTTTATTAGCGGCGATTATGCTATCGTTAGTTTACGGTAGCTGGGATTCGCTCAAGGCTTTCGGTGTTTCCTTTTTGTTTAGCACCGAGTGGAATCCGGTACAAAATCAATATGGTGCTGTGGTGCCTATTATCGGTACCTTAGTGACCGCAGGTATTGCCTTGGTGATTGCAGTGCCGGCATCTTTCGGTATTGCAATGTTCCTAACCGAGTTGGCGCCCACCTGGATTAAGCGCCCATTAGGCATCGCCGTGGAGATGTTAGCGGCGATTCCTTCCATTATTTATGGTATGTGGGGTCTGTTTGTCTTCGTCCCCTTATTCCAAAAGTATATTCAAGTTCACTTGATCAGCTTTTTTGCGCCGATTCCGGTATTAAACCAGTTATTTGCCGGACCGCCGATGGGTATTGGTTTATTTACTGCCGGTTTGATTTTATCCATTATGATCATTCCGTACATTGCCTCGGTCATGCGTGACGTGTTTAGCGTGGTACCACCCATGTTTAAGGAATCTGCATACGGTCTTGGGGCAACGACTTGGGAAGTGATGTGGCGAGTTGTTTTGCCTTATACCAAAGGTGGTGTGATTGGCGGCATTATGCTGGGTTTAGGTCGTGCACTTGGTGAAACTATGGCAGTTACTTTCGTGATTGGTAATGCCTTCCGTTCACCGAACAGTATCTTTGCACCATCTAACTCCATTGCTTCAGCCATTGCTAACGAGTTTAATGAGGCCTCTGGCTTACAGTTAGCCGCATTAATTGAATTGGGCTTGATTTTATTCTTGATTACAACCGTTGTTCTCAGCTTATCACGCTGGATGTTGTATCGCATGAATAAAGGCCAAGGAACTAAGACATAGTGAGTGATCAGATGAGTTCTACTGTTTCTACCGCTTCCCCTAAACCGCCAGAGTCGGTTTTACATAATGGGAACAAAATTTATAAAAAACGACGCACCATTAACCGCGTGATGTTGACCCTCTCTTTAATTACTTTAGTCTTTGGTCTATTCTGGTTATTCTGGATTATAGGCACCTTATTAATTAAAGGCGGCGGTTCTTTATCATTCGATCTTTTTGTCGAGTCTACCCCCGGTCCTGGTGGTCAGGGTGGTTTAGCGAATGCCATCGTCGGTTCAGTGATGATGTCTGCAGTCGCGACTGCTATCGGTACACCGATTGGTATTTTGGCCGGTACCTATTTGGCTGAATATGGTGATCGCGGTTGGTTAGCCCCGGCAACTCGATTTTTAAATGATGTGTTGTTATCGGCACCGTCAATTGTTATCGGTTTGTTTATTTACTCCATTTATGTGTCACAACTCGGTCACTATTCCGGTTGGGCAGGTTCTTTAGCACTGGCTATTTTAGTGATTCCGGTGGTGGTAAGAACAACCGATAATATGTTGCTATTAATTCCTAATAGCTTACGCGAAGCCGCGGTAGCGCTTGGCTGTCCTAAGTATCGCATGATTTTATCAATTTGTTATCGTGCTGCTTTATCAGGCATTATTACCGGTGTGTTATTGGCGATTGCGCGTATTTTAGGTGAAACAGCACCGTTGCTATTTACCGCCTTAAACAACCAGTTTATGTCCTGGAATATGAATCAGCCAATGGCAAACTTACCGGTCACAATTTACCAGTTTGCTGCCAGTCCGTTTGATGACTGGAACCAATTAGCTTGGGCAGGTGCAACCTTTATTACCCTATTGGTTTTAGGTCTAAATATTGTTGCCCGTTTAGTAACCCGCTCGAAGTAATATTAGTCAAGATTATAGGATTTAAAAATGGACACTGTAGCACCAGCGAAAATCAGCCAAGCTGAATTAGATTTAGTTTCTCCAGAGGATACTAAATTAGAGGTTAAGAACTTAAATTTTTATTACGGTAAGTTCCACGCCATTAAAAATGTGAATATGCGTATTGCTCGCAACAAGGTTACCGCATTTATCGGCCCCTCTGGTTGTGGTAAATCTACCTTGTTGCGTACCTTTAACCGCATGTTCGAGCTTTATCCAGGTCAGCGCGCTGAGGGTGAGCTTAATTTAGATGGTGAGAATTTATTAACCAGTGAGACGGATATTTCATTATTGCGTGCCAAGGTTGGTATGGTTTTCCAAAAACCCACACCATTCCCAATGAGCATCTATGATAATATCGCCTTCGGTGTGCGCTTATTTGAAAATTTAAGTAAGCCAGAGATGGACGAGCGTGTTGAGTGGGCTTTACAAAAAGCAGCGCTGTGGACTGAGGTTAAGGATAAATTAAGCCAGAGTGGTCATAGTTTATCCGGTGGACAGCAGCAGCGTTTATGTATTGCTCGCGGTATTTCTGTTAAACCAGAGGTATTGCTACTGGACGAGCCTTGTTCGGCGCTAGACCCGATTTCTACTGTAAAAATCGAGGAGCTAATCACTGAACTTAAAAAGGACTACACCGTTGCTATCGTAACTCACAATATGCAGCAGGCGGCACGTTGTTCTGACTACACTGCTTATATGTACCTAGGTGAGCTCATCGAGTTCGGTGAAACCAGTCAGATGTTTGTTAAACCCCGTCGTAAAGAAACGCAGGACTATATTACCGGTCGTTTTGGTTAATAATTCCTCAGGGTTTAGGCATGCTAACAAAGCCGAGCGTTTGCTCGGCTTTGTGGCTTTCTAAAAGGCCACAGTTTGCGCTTAACTCGCCCTCAGCGGTAGTTAGAGAGAGCGTGAGCTGTTGTCCAGCTAGAATCGCTGCCACATCCGCCTCAGCAAATGGGCGTCGCTGACCATCCGCTGCTATCACCTGTATCTGTTCAAGCCATGCTGGTACATCCCGTCCAATTAACATGGCTGGTCCGACATCACTTTGGACAAAAATCCGACCCTCATCACTAAGGTACCAGTGTTTAACTGCCTTAATGGTATGCCCATGGTGTGTACTTAGGCGAGCGGCGGCCTCATCATAAAAAAGAATAAAGGGTGCATGCGGCAAGCTCAGGTAGACCCTTTGCGGACCGTTTTGCACATACCATTCACCGCCTTCATTAACACAGTAGTTACGCCCAAAAAAGGCGATCAGCTGGCTATTTTCGATGCGTTCACCCTCGGGATTAGCCTCAAAATCCCCGTTATGATGAAAACGCCATAAGCCGCGCTCATTTAATGATAACCAGCCATAGGCGGCCGGCACATGAGGCCATTTTGCCATGGCTGCAATGACTTGTTCATCCATAAGGCTACTCGCTTTGTTCTACCAATAATGTTAAAAGCTCCCATGTGTCACTTAGGGGCAAGCCCACCACACCGCTAAAGCTACCTTCAAGCCTTTCGATGAGCATCGCCCCCAAGCCTTGAATGGCATAGCCCCCAGCCTTGCCAAGGCCCTCGCCACTCTGCACATAATGCGCAATTTCCTCGGCATTAAGTTGGCGCATAGACAGGGTGTTAATGCAATTTCTTTCTAGTATGCGCTCACCATCCACTAGCACAAGATGGGTATGCACTTCGTGTACCGAAGCGGATAAGCGCTCTAAACTGCGTCGTACATCGTCGTCAGAGTGCGCTTTATCCACCACCTGACCATCTATCATGACACAGGTATCAGCCGCCAAGATAGGGTACATGGGGAGTGTGGCGCTGTTTTGTGTGATATAGTTCAAGGCACGTTGCGCTTTTTCTCGGGCGGTGCGTATCACATAGTCTGGTGGCGCTTCACCCGCTAGGATTGGCTCATCTTCCGCGTCCTCTGGGGTAGGTACCCTTAAAACTTCGTGATTTACGCCGATTTGCTTTAGCAATTCATGCCGTCTGGGACTGGCTGAGGCCAAATAAATAAAGGGTAGCTTCATGGGATAAGCTCGCTTATTCTCGATGATAGGGATGATTAGTCAGAATAGACCAAGCGCGATAAATTTGCTCAACTAATAGTACACGCACCATTGGATGGGGTAGGGTAAGGGATGAAAGTCGAATTTTTTGTGAAATACTGCGTTTAAAATCGGCATCGATACCGTCCGGACCACCGATAATTAAGGCCACATCCTGTTGATTTGCCATCCAGTCTCCTAGCATGGAAGCTAGCTTTTGGGTACTGAGATCACGCCCATGCTCATCCAAAATCACAACCATACTGCGTGCAGGAATCGCTGCTTGAATGCGTTTAGCTTCGGCCGCCATCATTTGTGCCGGGGTTTTGCCGGAGCTTCTAGGCTCTGCTTTAATTTCTTTTAATTCAATGGCGCACTCATGAGGCAAGCGCTTAGCATAATCGTCCCACGCAGTTTTGACCCAGTTCGGCATGCGGTGACCCACGGCAATAATGGTGATTTTCATTCGTCGTCAAAGGGTTGCATCGGATCAAAGCCCTGATTCACTGGAGGAACCAATTGAGACTGCGGCAAAAGCTTGACCTTAACCGGTTTTTCGCCCCAAATGGCTTCCAGATGGTAGTATTGGCGAATGGCTGGCTGCATACAATGCACCACGATATCACCTAGGTCTAGCACCACCCATTCACCCGTGTCTTCACCCTCAAGAGAAAGTACCTCAAGACCCTGTTCACGTACCGCATCATATACACTGCGTGCGATGGAGCGCGTTTGGCGATTGGAGGTACCACTGGCAATAATCACTCGGTCAAATAGACTCGTGAGTTCGGTGGTATCAAACACCTTGATGTCCTGCGCTTTAGCGTCCTCAAGCGCATCAATCACTAAACGTTGCATTTTATTTAATTGCATAGTTGATAATATCCTTTTTGTACAGCTAGTGGACTGCTTTTATTTTTTATTGATAAAGTTGGTGCTCTTTAATATAGCGTAACACCTCAGGATGAATATAGTCACTCACATCCTGATGATTACGTAAGCGTTGACGTACCTCGGTAGAGGAAATATCGATTTCATCAAAATGAATTTGGATAATTTCTTTGCCGATCACTTGCGCCGCTAGCATCTCAGCAGGGATTTCCGAGGAATAATCCGGGCGTTTAGCAACCACTAGGGTTAGCGTCTGCATAATCTCCTGCCAACCATTCCAAGTAGTAAAGTTTTGCAGCTGATCGGTGCCCATTAGCCAGTAGTAATCAATGGCTGGATCTAATTGCCTGACGGTATCAATGGTATAGGTAGGGCCATCACGTTCGATTTCCATGGTGTTGAAAAAAATCTTAGGGTGACCCTCAGCCGCAATTTTAAGCATCGCTAAACGATGCTCAGCACTCACGGATAAATTGTCTTTTTGCCAGGGTTGCCCGGCAGGTAACAACTCGACGTGCGCTAAAGGTAATTGCTCTAGCGCACTGAGCGCTAATTTAATATGCGCCTTATGGATAGGGTTAAAGCTACCGCCTAATAACCCTACCTTTGGGCGGCTTGTTATTTGATGGCGCGCCATGCGATATCGCTGCGGTACTGCATACCGTCAAAGTTAATCTCATCAATAGCGGCATAGGCTTTTTGGCGTGCCTCTTGAATCGTTTCACCTAAGGCGGTCACGCATAGGACACGACCACCAGAGGTGACAATCTCACCATCGCTGAGCTGGGTACCCGCATGAAACACCATCACCTCATCACTCTCTGCCCCTAAACCATGAATCACATCACCGGTACGTGGAGCGGCGGGATAATTATGAGCTGCTAGTACCACACCAATGGCACTGCGTGGATCCCAATCAATGGTTACTTGATCTAGCTTGCCCTGGGTGGCCGCTTCAAATAAAGGCACAAAATCATTTTTAATACGCATTAATAAAGGCTGCGTCTCTGGATCACCTAAACGGCAGTTAAACTCAAGTACCTTAATCGGGCGAGTGGCATCATCACCCTCACCGATCATGACGCCAGCATAGAGAAAACCGGTGTACTCAATACCATCCGCCCGCATACCCTCGATGGTCGGGATGATCACTTCGCTTAAAATACGTTCGTGAATGACCTCATTCACAATGGGCGCAGGGGAGTAAGCCCCCATGCCGCCGGTATTAGGTCCCTGGTCGCCGTCTAATTGACGCTTATGATCTTGGCTGGAAGCGAGTGGTAAGATGGTGTTACCGTCACACATGACGATAAAGCTCGCCTCCTCACCAGCTAAAAACTCCTCAATCACTACCAGGGCACCGGCCTGACCGAATTGACCGCCAAGCATATCATCAATGGCCTGATGCGCTTCCTCAAGCGTCATCGCTACCACCACACCCTTGCCGGCAGCTAAGCCGTCAGCTTTAATCACAATCGGTGCGCCTTGTTGTTCAACATAGGCATGGGCCGCCTCAGCCTCGGTAAAGCTGGCGTAGGCTGCGGTAGGGATTTGGTGACGCACCATAAAGGCTTTGGCAAAATCCTTGGAACTTTCTAATTGAGCCGCTGCTTTTGTCGGACCGAAAATGGCTAAGCCCGCATTGCGAAACACATCCACCACACCAGCGGCTAACGGAGCCTCAGGACCAACGACCGTCAGAGCAACGTGATTGTCCTTGGCAAATTGCAATAAATCCTCAGCAGAGCTGAGATTGATATTGCGCATCCCCTGAGTGCTAGCGGTGCCGCCATTACCCGGTGCTACAAACACCTGATCCACCTCGGATGATTTAGAAAAACGCCATGCTAAGGCATGCTCACGGCCGCCGCCACCGATCACTAAAATATTCATAAGGACTATGCTAAAACTCGTTTAAGGTTAAATGAAAAACTTGAACTATTCCTCGTCAAATACCGCATTGGTATAGACCTTTTGTACATCGTCCAAATCTTCTAAGGTATCAATAATTTTCTGCATGACGGCACCATCGGCATCACTCAGCTCAATTTCATTTTGCGGACGCATAATAATCTCTGCTACTTCGGGCTGTAGACCAGCAGCTTCAAAGGCATCACGCAACTGTGCAAAATCGCTTGGGGCGCCCAGCACCTCGGTCAGACCATCCTCGTCAGTATCAATATCATTGGCGCCGGCCTCTAAGCCCACCTCCATGATTTGCTCCTCGTCCACATCGGGTCCGAAAAGAAACTGGCTGACGTGATCAAACATAAAGGTAACGGAACCGTCTGTGCCTAGGTTGCCGCCATTTTTAGTTAAGGCGTGACGGACTTCGGAAACCGTGCGCTGACGATTATCGGTCATGCAGTCCACAATCACGGCAGCCCCCGCAACACCATAGCCCTCGTAGCGTACGAACTCATAATCCTCGCCATCAACCGCACCGGCACCGCGCTGAATGGCACGGTTAATATTGTCTTTAGGCATATTACTTGCGTTAGCCTTGTCCATGGCTAAGCGTAAGGCGGGGTTAGATTCGGGGTCTGGGCCACCGGCGCGTGCTGCGACGGTGATTTCACGAATAATTTTTGTCCAAATTTTGCCGCGTTTGGCATCCTGGCGACCCTTACGGTGCTGGATATTTGCCCATTTACTATGACCTGCCATAATACTCTGTAAAATAAAAAGGTTAAACTGATGGAATAAATTTATTATGAAGTATTTTATTGTGCCTAGATTTTACCTTGATTAGCACATTTTTTTATAGAATAGCCTGTATTATAGCCTTTTTGAGAGGAACACTTTATGCTTCAGCCAATTGCTTTGGGACGTAACTCCACAACCGATGCTGTCTTATACCCTAAACTAGCTAATCGCCATGGATGTATTACTGGTGCCACCGGTACCGGTAAAACCGTCACCTTGCAATTGATGGCGGAGGCTTTTTCTCGCATTGGTACGCCTGTTTTTTTAGCCGATGTTAAGGGGGATTTATCCGGCATTACCCAAGCAGCCTCCATGTCTGAGGGCTTACAAAAGCGACTGGATAAGTTGGGTCTGCCCGCTCCTCAGTTCGGTGCTTGTCCGACCGTGTTTTGGGATGTTTTTGGCGAAAAGGGTCACCCCGTACGCGCTACCATTAGCGATATGGGACCGCTCTTATTAGCACGGGTGATGAATCTCAATGATACCCAAACCGGTATTTTAAATATTTGCTTTAAATTGGCCGATGATGAGGGTTTGCTGCTCCTGGATCTTAAGGATTTGCGCTCCATGCTGCAGTTTGTGTCGGATAATGCCCGCAGCTTACGCCCTACTTATGGCAATATTTCCCCGGCCTCTGTGGGTGCGATTCAGCGTGCGCTCCTAGAGTTGGAGGTACAAGGCGCCGATCAGTTTTTCGGTGAACCGATGCTGGATATTTTTGATTTGATGCGTTGTGATGCGCAGGGTCAGGGCGTGGTAAATATTCTTGCGGCTGAGAAGTTAATGCAGTCACCGCGACTGTATGGCGTATTTTTATTATGGTTGCTAGCCGAGCTTTTTGACAATTTACCGGAAGTAGGGGATCTAGAACAGCCTAAGCTGGTGTTTTTCTTTGATGAGGCACATCTTTTATTTGATAATGCCCCTAAGGCCTTACTGGAACGAATTGAATTAGTTGTGCGATTAATTCGCTCAAAAGGGGTTGGGGTCTTTTTTGTCACTCAAAACCCGCTAGATATTCCGGAAGCGGTACTGGGTCAGTTAGGTAATCGGGTACAGCATGCACTACGAGCCTATACTCCACGGGATCAGCGGGCCGTCAAAACAGCAGCGGATACGATGCGCCCTAATCCACCATTAAATATCCAACAAAGCATCAGTGAGCTTGGTGTGGGTGAGGCCTTAGTATCATTTTTGGATCCTAAAGGCATACCATCGCCTACCGAAAGGGTCTGGATGTTTGCGCCCGGCAGTCGTATTGGTTTAGCCACAGAGGATGAAATTGCCCGAGTGCGAGCGACATCGCCATTTGGCAACAAATACGATCAGTCCTTTGATCGTGAATCGGCCTATGAGGTGTTGACACGTCGTGCAGAGGAGGAGTCTCAAGCCGCAGCGCTGGCAGCACAAAAAGCCCAAGCCGGTGGCGGCGTTGGCGGGCTGATTAAAGATGTGTTGTTAGGCTCTAGCGGTCCGCGTGGTGGTCGTCGTGAGGGCTTGGTTGAGCAGGTAGCAAAAACCGAGGCTCGTCGCATTACCCGTAATTTAATTCGCGGTGTGCTGGGATCCTTATTAGGTGGTGCTAAGCGACGTTAATCGCTCTCGGGGAGACGGTTACGCACTAGGCTCGTAACCGTCAGCTTGTCTGCAGCTTATTGCGATGGAGCCTTATCACATTCATCGGCAAAGATCACAGCAAACTCCGCCGGTGCATTATGCTTGAGGAGCTTTTTATTGAGTTTGCTAAATAGGGCAAATTCCTCGGCATCAAAACAGGCAAATACATGATTTAAAATATCCTCAATCACGGCCACGATTTCTGTGCGTAAATGGCGACTTTTGTCCGTTAAACTCAATTCCATCACGCGCTTATCCTTTTGTGAACGGGTGCGTGTAATCAGACCCTTGCACTCCAGGCGATCAAGTGTACGCGTCATGGCGCCCGTGTCCACACCAATCGCATCGGCTAATTGTGCCGCCGTATTGATCTTACCCTCACCCAACAGCAGAATAGGGCGCCACTGAGCCCCGGTCAAACCGAGCGCTAGTAGTCCCTCATCCAATTTCTCATTAATTGTCTTGTGTACAATGCGTAAAACATTGCCCGTGTTTTTATCCGCTGACGTAGGTGGGTTAATATCGAATTGTATGTGTTTCATCATGTCGTTGTGTTTTTGCTTAGCACTGTTTTTTTTAGCATGCTAGTATGTACTGATATTTTCCAATTAAAGTCAGTGTACACCGATTAAGCTGATTAGGCAGTGATAAGTCATATGAAGAGGATATTGTAACGGTTTTCAGGAAGATGATGACCTGATGAGGCCAATAGCATCGAGGAGATTTTTATGAGTACAAAAAGTAGCAAAATTCAAATTCAACATCATGGTGGCCCTTTCGTGATGGAGTGGGTAGATGTTGAAGTGGCAGCACCAGCGGCGAATGAAGTGCAAATTGAACAAAAAGCGGTTGGTTTAAATTTTATCGATATCTACTTCCGTACCGGACTTTACGATCATCCTTTACCTCATGGCTTGGGCTTTGAAGCAAGTGGTGTCGTGACAGCGGTGGGTAGTGAGGTGAGTCACTTAAAAGTCGGCGATCGCGTGGCCTATGGTCAAAGTCCTATCGGTGCTTATGCATTATTGCGCAATATGCCTGCCTTTCAAGTGGTTAAATTACCTGAGCAAATCTCCTTTGAGGAGGGTGCGGCGATTATGCTAAAGGGCTTAACCGCATGGTATTTATTACGACAGACCTATAGAGTACAGGCTGGAGAGACGATTTTGTTTCATGCCGCTGCCGGTGGGGTCGGTTTAATTGCAACCCAATGGGCTAAGGCCCTGGGTGTGAAGGTGATCGGTACCGCTTCAAGCGCCGAGAAAATTGCCTTAGCCAAAGCGCACGGTGCGTGGGAGATGATTAATTATCGTCAAGAGGATGTCGCAGCGCGAGTGTTAGAGCTCACGCAAGGTGATAAAGTACCCGTGGTCTATGATGGGGTGGGTAAGGATACCTTCGAAACCTCACTTAATTGCTTAAAACCACGTGGTTTATTAGTGAGCTTTGGTAATGCATCCGGTGCGGTGACTGGGGTTAATCTCGGCATTTTGGCAAGCAAGGGTTCCCTCTATGTGACGCGTCCAACCGTCGGTGCTTATGTGAATACTCGTGAGTTGATGCAGCAAGCGGCAGATGAGCTATTTGAGCAAGTGCTTGCGGGCAATATCAAGGTGCGTATCGATCAACGGGTACCTTTGGTGGATGTAGCAAAAGCGCATGAGGACTTAGCCGCAGGGCGCACCACTGGTTCAACCGTGTTGACCATTGATTAGTGCGCTTAGCCCATCATAATGAAGGCAGCTTAAACTGAGTTAAGCTGCCTTCATAAATCAAGCTTTAGGCGACATGCTCTTGATGATATTTTAAGACCAGTTCGACCTCGTTTTTAGAGCCCAAACACACGCTCACGCGTTGATGTAATTCGCTCGGTTGAATATCTAAAATACGTTGTGTGCAGTCGGTTGATAGACCACCGGCTTGCTCAATTAAAAAGCTCATAGGATTGGCCTCATACATCAGACGTAATTTACCCGCTTTTTGTGGCTCGCGCGCATCCCATGGGTACATAAAAATCCCACCACGCATTAGGATACGGTGCACATCCGCTACCATAGAAGCAACCCAGCGCATATTGAAGTTTTTCTCACGTGGACCGGTCGCACCGGCAAGGCAATCATCAATGTAATCACGCACCGGAGTTGCCCAATGGCGGTAATTCGACATATTAATAGCAAATTCCTGGGTCTCAGCGGGGATGGTAATTTGTTCTTGTGTCAGTAGCCATTGATCACTTGCTCTATCGTAGGTAAAGCCTACGACCCCCTGGCCAAGCGTCAGAATCAGAATGGTCTGTGGACCGTAAATGGCATAACCAGCAGCAACTTGTTGATGACCGGCTTGTAGAAAATCTGCTTCGCTCAGTTCTTGCGCATTGTTAGGTGATTTTAAAATAGAGAAAATTGTACCGATAGGGGCATTAATATCGATATTAGACGAACCGTCTAAGGGGTCAAAGAGTAATAAATAATTCCCCGTTTTAGGTGCCTCTTTAAGACTATAAAAAGTATCCATTTCCTCTGAGGCGACGCCGGCTAAAAAGCCATTGCGGCCACTTTCGGCTAATAAAATATCATTAGCAATCACATCCAGCTTTTTTTGCACCTCGCCTTGTACATTTTCTGAGCCTAGGGTGCCTAAGACACCGGCTAGTGCGCCTTTAGCCACTTTATTGCTGATGGTTTTGCAGGAGTTACTAACTGCCATCAGGAGTCCGTTGAGCTCCTCATTACTGTGGTTTTGGCTTTGTAAGCGGTTTAAATAATCTGATAAGCTTTGATTTGACATGGTTGGTCCTAAAAAATAAATGATTTAATCTGTATGCGTGAGATTTAAGGTTTTATGCACAATTTCACGTAAATTTTTAGAAATAGCGGGCTGAGCAGCAATTTGCTCCAAGGCATTTTTCATTAAGGACTGATAGGGTTCGGCATAATGGGTCCAATTATCCATTACCCGGGCTAGGCGCGCAGCAATTTCAGGGTTAAACTCATCAATTTGTAGTACCTGATCAGCCCAGAACAGATAGGATTTACCATCCGGACGATGGAAGCCTTTGATATTGTTTAAGCAGAATTGGAAAATCAGACTACGGGCGCGGTTCGGATTACTGAGATTGAATGCCGGGTGCGCCATCAGTCCCTGAATATCTTTTAACTCACTTTGTAGTGACGTAGCTTGCAGTGCAAACCACTTATCAATCACAAGGGCATTTTGTTGATAGGATTCGTAAAAGGTATTTAACGGCAAGCGATCGCTTGTGCTATCACCGTAATTGACGAGCGCTGACAGTGCAGCGAGGCGATCGGTCATATTGTCTGCCGTCTCAAACTGAGTCTCAGCCGCTTTTAGCGCAGCCTCATCCTGAATCGCTACTAACTGGCTTAGCGCAAGGTTTTTAAGACGACGATGTCCCGCTTCGATGGCATTGACCTTATAGGGGGTGTTGCTATTGAGTTCAACATAGCTATTCCACCATTGCTCTCGTAGTTGGTAGGCCAAGGCCTTTTGAAAAAGTTCATAAGCAGATGCTAGGCGTAGCGGATCTAGTGACTCAATTTGCTCCATCAGCATTTTAATACCGGGTAAGCTCAGTAGTACCGTACGATACGCGGCATCTAAGGCGGGATCCTGTAGGTTGCGGCGCCAAAGCGCTAGCACGTGTGGATTCAAGGGCAAGCTCGCTGCCTCATAGTCAGCTAAATTCGCTAACTCATATAAGCGCTTAATTTCAGCGGCGGCTATGCTTTGTGCTGTATACCAACGATTGTAGTGATCGCTATCATGTGCAGCAAGCAGCATTAACTCATCCTGCTGATAGGCATAATCAATGATGACAGGGGCCGAGAAGTTACGTAGTAAAGAGGGTACGGGCTTAGTCTCAACGCCTTCAAAGACAAACTCCTGGGAGGCCTCGCTTAAATGGAGCAGCACCTCCTCGTAATGACCTCCCTGATACTTAAAGGGGAGCGGCTTGCCTTCAGTATCCATCAATGCCACTTTAATCGGGATATGAAAGGGGAGTTTCTCAAACTCGAGGCTAAGCGTTTCTACACCTACCTTGGGGCAGCTTTGTTGCATACTGAGGCGGTAGCGTTTGGCGGCACTGTCATACTGTGTTTGTAGCGTGACCTTAGGTGTGCCGGCTTGTTGATACCAACGTCTAAATACGCTTAAATCAGCTGTTGCGTTGGCTTGTTGGTAGGCCCATTCCATCGCATCGACAAAATCATCGCAGGTCACTGCCTGACCATCGTGACGGCGGAAGTACTCCTTAATTCCCTGTTGGAATAGCTCCTCCCCCAAGATGGTATGAAGCATGCGGATAACCTCTGCACCTTTTTCATAAACGGTATGGGTGTAGAAATTGCTGATTTCCTCATAACTATTAGGGCGGATCGGGTGGGCCATCGGACCGGCATCCTCAGGAAACTGATATGTTTTTAACACCGTCACATCCTCAATGCGTTTAACCGCACGGGCTGTTTTGGCCGCTTCCTCAGTTAAGCCCATGCTCATCATATCGGCCGAGAACTCCTGATCTCTAAAGACTGTCAGCCCCTCTTTTAAGCTTAACTGAAACCAGTCACGACACGTGACACGGTTGCCGGTCCAGTTATGGAAGTACTCATGACCGATCACCGATTCAATGCCGGCATAGTTCGCATCGGTGGCGGTTTGTGGTTCAGCTAAGACATAGGCGGTATTGAAAATGTTTAAGCCCTTGTTCTCCATGGCGCCCATATTAAAATCACTGACCGCCACGATCATAAAACGATCGAGATCCAGACTTAAGTCAAAGCGTGTTTCATCCCAGCGGATGGATCGCTCTAAGCAGTCTAAAGCCCATTCGGTCTGTTGATAAGTGCCTTTATCGCTGTATATTTGTAATAACACCTCACGGCCGTCAGCCAGGGTGACTGTTTTTTCCCTTAAATCAAAATCGCCGGCCACTAGCGCAAAGAGATACGCGGGTTTTCTAAAGGGATCGTGCCAGATGGCCTCATGATAGCCATCGGCTAAATCCGATTGGCTAAGCAGATTGCCATTGGATAGTAAAATAGGATAATCTGCTTTAGGAGCACGTAAACTCACCTGAAACTCACTCATCACATCCGGTCGGTCAGGGTAAAAGGTGATGCGTCTAAAGCCCTCGGCCTCACATTGTGTATAAAAATAGCCACCCGACCGATATAAGCCCATCAAGGTTTTATTTTGCTCGGGTTGATTGCTGCAGCTGATTTGTAGCTCAAACTCGCCCACACAGTTGAAAATCCTTAAACCATCCTCATCTAAATGATAGTCATTTTCACTGAGTGGGATGCCGTTACGAGCGATGGCGATCAGCTCAAGCTCCTCGCCGTTTAACAACATATCCTGTGGGATATCCTGTTTGCTTTGCACCTGCATAACACTATGCACCAGTGTTTTTTCTGGTGCTAAATTGAACTCGAGACTGACTTTTTTAATTTCAAAGGGATAGGCTTGATAATCTTGACGATAGGTTGTGGTGGCTTGCTTTGTGCTCATAAGCTTAATCTATTGATGCTATAAATATAATCGTTAGGTACTTTGTACGGTATAGACTATTATAGGTGAATAGCAGAAGCGACAAAACAGCATAGAAAGTTTCTTCAGGTAAATTTCCTAAGGTTTTTTATCAATAGCAAATCCTATACAATGATTAGCAACTTTCTTATAGGTAACTAAGGCGATGAAAAGATTTAATTCACAAAGACCCCGGCGCGTGTTAGCACTTTTTGCGAGCGTGTTTTTAACGGCTTGTGCAGGCTCCAATACCTTTACCGTGCAGCAGGAGGTATTCCAGCAACTTGGCGGTGCCACGCCGGGGGCGAGTTATGCGCTTAAGCACAGTGATTCCCAGAATCTTGAGCGTAGTGCCTATGCTAATCTATTGCAGCAAAATATGCACCGTACAGGTCTATATCAAGCGACTTCTGCAGCCAAGGCCGATTATTTGGTGGATTTTAACTACAGCAGTGAGCGTCGTCAGCAGTTAGTGCGAGATTACGATCCCGATCCTTTTTTCTTTTATCCCTATATGGGCTTTGGTTATTGGCCTAGTAGCCATTTTTATGGCAGTATGATGTTCTATCCTAACTTCTACCACGGCTCTACGGTCCGCCAAGTAAATTATAATTACTACACCTTACAGGCCGTGATTAGCCGTCGCGCTGATGGTCAACCTGTTTATCAGTCAACGGTAGCCGCTAGCAGTCAAGCGTCCTTAGTGCAGGTGATGCCTTATCTAATGGCAGCGGTGTTTGACGGTTATCCTGGGCAAAGCGCAGGTGTGCGTGAGATTGTCTTTGATCTAGATGCACCGGGCGGTGGTTTGGGTGCGGCAGCTGAATTCAATACGCTTAAGCCCAAAGGCTCGCCGTCTCAGACTGCGCCCAAGTAAGTGTTTAATTGCGGTCTTTAGTTTTTTGCTCCATCGCAAAGCATTAGTACAAAAATTTATTCGAGTTAATGAGTTAAATCTACATGAGTTTACAGTCCCTAGTTAAAAATCAAGCGTCGCCGTTAGCGACACCCTTAGTCATGCCCGAGCCTGAGAGTGCCATGCTGATTGCCAAGTCCTTGCTATTAGACCCATGGGGCATTGATGAAGGCCATTTGGAAAGTGCCATGGCGGAGATGTTTAGCCATCAGGTGGATTATGCCGATCTTTATTTTCAGCATAGTAGCAGTGAGGGCTGGTCCCTAGAGGAGGGGATTGTCAAGTCAGGCTCTTTTACCATTGATCAGGGCGTGGGCGTGCGTGCGGTCGTAGATGAAAAAACCGCCTTCGCTTATTCTGATAAGCTCTCGCCCGAGGCGTTATTAGAGGCAGCGGCAACCGTTAAAACCATTGCTGATCATGGTTCCCGTGAACGTGCCGTGCAGGTTAAAACCAAGCAATCTGTCGCGCATCAGCTGTATGGCGTAGACAATCCGTTGGACTCCATGAGCGCTGAAGCTAAGGTTGCACTACTGGAAAAGGTAGAGCGTCAGGCACGTGCCCGTGACCCCCGAGTGATTCAAGTGATGGCGAGTCTCAGCGCAGTGCGTGATGTGGTGCTCATCGCCGGTAGTGATGGTCGTTTGGTGGCCGATGTGCGTCCGCTGGTGCGTTTAAATGTCAATGTCGTGGTTGAGCAAAATGGTAGGCGTGAAAGTGCGGCTGCTGGGGGCGGCGGGCGTTTTGGTTTAAACTACTTTACGGATGCACTGATTGATGAGTATGTTAATCGTGCGGTTGATGATGCTTTACTTAATCTCGAAGCCCGTCCTGCACCCGCTGGTCAGATGACGGTGGTATTAGGTCCAGGCTGGCCTGGTATTTTATTACATGAGGCAGTGGGGCATGGTTTAGAGGGTGACTTTAACCGTAAGGGCTCTAGCGTATTCTCTGGTCGTATTGGGGAGCAGGTTGCCTCCAAGGGGGTCACCGTGATTGATGACGGCACCATGAGCGATCGTCGTGGCTCTTTAAATATTGATGATGAGGGTAATCCTACCCAGCACAATGTATTAATTGAAGACGGTATTTTACGTGGCTATATGCAGGATACGCTCAACGCCCGTCTGATGAAAACCTCAGTCACTGGTAATGGTCGCCGAGAATCCTATGCGCATTTGCCGATGCCACGCATGACCAATACCTATATGTTGGCTGGCGACAAGGACCCTGAGGAAATCATTGCCTCTGTAAAAGACGGTATTTATGCGGTAAATTTTGGCGGTGGTCAGGTGGATATTACCAGTGGTAAATTCGTGTTTTCCGCCTCCGTTGCCTATCGAATTGAAGACGGTAAGGTAACTTACCCCGTCAAGGGGGCGACTCTCATCGGTAGTGGCATTGAGGCCATGAATCAAGTGTCAATGATCGGTAACGATTTACAGCTGGATTCTGGGGTAGGTACATGTGGTAAGGATGGTCAGAGTGTGCCGGTTGGTGTTGGCATGCCGAGCATCCGGATTGACGGTTTAACTGTCGGCGGTACCGCCTAATCGATTGTTTCATCAATGATTAATTGCTGAATTATTAATAAAAAATGTAGCGAGATTAGGCATTTTTCATTTTGTTGCAATACAATATATCTAAGCTTAAATAAGCATATAGATTTAAATTCATAGATTTGGAGTGATATAGGTGTCATACAATACAGATGATTTACGCATTGATGAGATCCGTGAATTAACGCCTCCCTCACATCTGATGAGGGAGTTTCCATGTACACCGGATATTGCTGGTGTGGTGCATGAGTCACGCCAAGCGATTCATAATATTCTTCACGATCAGGATGATCGTTTAGTGGTGGTGGTTGGTCCATGCTCTATTCACGATCCTAAGGCAGCCTTGGAATATGCCGATTTGCTTAAGGTTGCGCGTGATAAGTACGCCGGTGAACTAGAAGTGGTGATGCGTGTTTATTTTGAAAAACCACGTACCACGGTTGGTTGGAAGGGCTTGATTAATGACCCTGATTTGGACGCCAGTTTTAATATTAACAAGGGATTACGCATTGGGCGCCAGTTATTGCTTGATATTAACGCCAAGGGTTTACCAGCCGGTTGTGAGTTTTTAGATATGATCAGCCCGCAGTATATGGCTGACTTGGTGTCATGGGGTGCCATCGGTGCGCGTACCACCGAGAGTCAGGTGCACCGTGAGCTGTCTTCTGGGCTATCCTGTCCAGTTGGCTTTAAAAACGGTACCGACGGTAATGTCAAAATCGCCGTTGATGCGGTGCAGGCCGCTTCGCGCCCACATAGCTTCTTATCCGTGACCAAAGGCGGTCACTCAGCCATTGTCAGAACGCGTGGCAATGATGACTGCCATATTATTTTACGTGGTGGTAATGACGGCCCGAATTACAGCGCAGCGCATATTCAGGCAGCCTCAGAGGTGATTGAAAAGGCCGGTCTAAAGCCTAAAATCATGATTGATGCGAGCCATGCGAATAGCTCTAAAAAGCCTGAAAATCAGCCTATTGTGATGGATGACGTGGCGCAGCAGTTAGAAGCGGGCGATCAGCGCATTTGTGGCGTGATGATTGAAAGTCACCTGGTTGCAGGACGTCAGGATCAGGTTGAGGGTAAGCCGCTCGTTTATGGTCAGAGTATTACCGATGGTTGTATTGATTGGGAGACGACTGAGCGGGTGCTCGCTCGTTTGGCCGAAGCAGTCAAAGTTCGTCGTCAAAAAGCGGCTTAATGCGCGCTTAAAATCTACATAAGGCTTGCAGTTTATGCAAAAATGGCTAAGTGAAATTCGCATCACTTAGCCATTTCCTATTATTTTTAGATATTATCCATGAGTAATTCCCCAACACTTTCCAACGGCAAACGCGTTGTTATCGGTATGTCGGGCGGTGTAGACTCCTCCGTCAGTGCTTGGTTGCTTAAGCAGCAGGGCTATGAGGTGATCGGTCTTTTTATGAAAAACTGGGAAGACGACGATACCGATGAGTATTGCTCCAGCCGTCAGGATCTATTGGACGCCGTGAGTGTCGCTGATCTTTTAGGTATTGAGATCGAGGCGGTTAATTTTGCGGCGGAGTATAAGGATCGGGTGTTCTCTGAGTTTCTACGAGAGTACTCAGCAGGTCGTACGCCGAATCCAGATGTGCTGTGCAATGCCGAAATTAAGTTTAAGGCATTCTTAGATCATGCCATGACTTTAGGCGCTGATCATATTGCCACCGGTCACTATGCACGGGTGCGTCAGGTAGAGGGCGAGCATGGCACCGAGTTTCAGTTATTAAAGGGTGTTGATCCGAGCAAGGATCAAAGCTATTTCTTGCATCGTTTGAACCAGGCGCAATTAAGTAAGACGCTCTTTCCGCTAGGTGAAATTCATAAAAGCGATGTGCGTAGAATTGCTGCTGAGCTGCAGTTACCGAACGCGAGCAAAAAGGACTCCACCGGTATTTGTTTTATTGGCGAGCGTCCTTTTAGAGAGTTTCTTAATCGCTACTTACCAACAAAACCCGGACCGATGGTCACCGATAGTGGTGAGGTGATCGGTGAGCATATGGGCTTATCGTTTTATACCTTAGGTCAACGCAAGGGCTTGGGTATTGGTGGTCTGAAAAATTATCAAAGCGAGGATGGCACCGCGCCAGCTTGGTTCGTGGCTAAAAAAGACTTGTCATCCAATACGCTCTATGTGGTAAATGGTCACGATCATCCATGGCTTTTAAGCAAAGAAGTGGTGGCGGAGGATGTTAGCTGGATCGCAGGACAGGCACCGGCGGCGGGTAATTACGCCGCTAAGACCCGCTATCGACAAGCGGATGCGCCTTGCTCCCTAGAAGTGACAACGACGGGTATGAGTTTACGCTTTCCTGAGCCTCAGTGGGCAGTCACCCCGGGGCAGTCGGTGGTATTGTACGATGGGGATATTTGCTTAGGCGGCGGTATTATTTATTAACTATTATTTTTAAGATTATGAAAATTGCGGATCAATTAACAACACTAAACGCTTTATCACCAATTGACGGTCGTTACGCTACGCGCGCTGACGCTTTACGTCCTTTTCTCTCTGAGGCTGGTTTTATGGCTCATCGGGTCGAGGTTGAAGTGGCTTGGCTCAAGGCCTTAGCCGAAGCTGGTTTACCTGAGTTACCCGCCTTTGATGCCGAAGCAGTTGCAGTATTGGACGGTTTAGTCAGTGATTTCTCTGAGGACTGTGCTGTCCGTATTAAGGAAATTGAAAAAACCACTAACCACGATGTGAAGGCCGTAGAATATTTTCTTAAGGAAAAAGTGGCTGATCATCAGCGCTTAGCGGCAGCCGCAGAGTTTATTCACTTTGCCTGCACCTCCGAAGATATTAACAACACGTCCCACGCCTTGATGTTAGTGCGTGTAAGGGATCAGGTGCTATTGCCTAAGCTAAAAGAAGTGCTAGCTCAGATGGTGGCTTTTTCCCATGATTTAGCCGATCAGCCGATGCTTTCCCGTACCCATGGTCAACCTGCTAGCCCCACCACCATGGGTAAGGAGTTTGCTAACTTTGCGGCGCGTTTACAGCGTGCTATTGCGCAGATTGAGCAGGTGGAACCCTTAGCCAAATTAAATGGTGCAACGGGTAACTATAATGCTCACTTAAGCGCTTATCCTGAGGTAGATTGGCCAGCCTTAAGTAAAAAGGTTTTAACTGGCTTAGGTCTGACACAAAATGAATACACCATTCAGATTGAGCCACATGATTGGATGGCGCAGCTTTTTGATGCCATTGCTCGTGCTAATACCATCCTGATCGACTTTAACCGTGATATTTGGTCTTATATTTCCTTAGGTTTCTTTAAGCAGCGCCTAAAAGAGGGCGAGGTGGGTTCTTCTACCATGCCACATAAAGTCAACCCGATTGATTTTGAAAACTCAGAGGGTAATTTAGGCCTTGCTAATGCCGTATTTCGTCATCTCTCTGAAAAATTACCGATTTCACGTTGGCAGCGTGACCTAACCGACTCTACGGTGTTAAGAAACTTAGGGGTGGGTTTAGGTTATTGCATGGTGGCTTGGGATTCTTGCCTTAAGGGTATGGGCAAGTTGCAGCTTAATGCCCAGGTAATTGACGAGGATTTAGACCAGTGTTGGGAGATCCTTGCAGAGCCGGTGCAGACCGTGATGCGTCGTTATGGCTTACCACAACCTTATGAGCAGTTGAAGGCTCTAACACGCGGTCAAGGCATTACTGAAGCTGCCTTAAGCGAGTTTATCCATGGTTTAGATTTGCCTGAGGCGCCAAAGCAGTATTTATTAGCTTTAACACCGCGCAGCTATATCGGGCATGCCGCTAAACTAGCAAAAGCCTTTAAGGGTTGATTGAAATAATTTGCAATATTCTAAAACAGTAGTTACTTGTTCTTTAGTTAAAGCTTACTTATAATTGACAAGTCAATGAGGTACCGATGGGATTTTTCGCTCGGTACCAAGTTGATAATTTTGTTTTTTGATGTTGCGCACCTATTGCTACATTGATTTTAGGGGAATAGATGATGAAAAAATTATTAAGTGCTGCCATCGTGGCAAGCTGTGCTTTTGCAAGCACCGCGGCTTTAGCAGTTACACCGGCTAAGGACCATTTTGAGTCAACCGATGATGCCGTTGAGTATCGTCAAGCGGCTTTTAAGCTAATCGGTGATGTATTTGGTGCTCGTTTAGGTGGCGTAGCGCGTGGTGATATTGAGTACGATGCTGATGCAGTCAAGGCTAATGCTCAAGTATTATCAACGCTTATCAATATGCCGTGGGTTGGTTTTGCGGATGGCCGTGAGGGTGGTAAAGCCTCGGATAAGATTTGGTCTAACAAAGACGATTTTAATAAAAAGGCTCAAGCCTCGATTGATGCCGTTGCTGAGCTTGAAAAAGCCGCAGAAAGCGGTGATTTAGCTAAGTTCAAGCAAGCCTTTGCGGGCGTAGGTCAGTCCTGTAAGTCCTGTCACGACAGCTATCGTGAGAAGTAGGATTGAGATTGAAATAAAAACGGGCGGCTAGATGCCGCCCGTTAAGCTTTCTGGATTAGAAAACAAAGTAGAGTACGCCGCTAATAATCAGCCCTGACACAATGAGGGTAAAGAGGCAGAAACCCATAATATCACGTGCTTTTAGACCGGCAATCGCTAGTGCTGGTAAGGCCCAAAATGGCTGAATCATATTGGTCCAGGCATCGCCCCAAGCAATACTCATGGCCATTTTAGCCTGCTCGATATTGGCGCCCATGGCATTCATCTGATTAACCGCTTCAATCATCACCGGCGCTTGTACCGCCCATTGACCACCGCCACTTGGAATAAAGAAATTAACCAAGCCGGCACTGAGGAAAGACAGTACATAGAAGGTTTTTTCTGAGGCCACGCTGACAAAGGCATTGGTAATATTTGCTGCCAAACCGGACTGTACCATCATCGCCATAATCGCCGCATAAAAAGGGAACTGAATTAAAATAGGTCCCACCGCGCGCACGGAATCATCTACCGCATTGATGAAATTACGTGGGGTACCATGCAGCACGATGCCTGCAAAGAAGAAGATAAAGTTAATAATATTTAGGTTTAAACTACCGCCTTTAACAAAGTAACTGATGATATAAATCCAGCCTAAGACGCCGATGATCAGGTTTAAAAGACGGCTATGCTCGAGGCGCTCAGCCGGTGTCATTTGCACTGGTTTAGACTCAGGCGCTGCTTCCTCTAACAGCTTAGGATCGATAATGACACGCTCCTCCTTGGACGGGTGCATCAATAGGCAAAGAATCGGAATGCAAATTAATAGTGCCACGCAAATAATCAGATTGCCCGTAGAAAAAAGTGTCTCACTGATTGGAATCACACCAATTTGTGCTTCGTAAGGGTGCTTGGCGGTGGCAATGCTCAACGGAATGGAACCTGCAATACCGCCGTGCCAAATCACAAAGCCACTATAGGCACTGGCAATTAATAAGCGATAGTCAGTGTCATTACGTTGTCTAGCAACCTCTTTAGCAATGAGCGCGCCTAAGACTAAACCAAAGCCCCAGTTAATCCAGCAAGCGAGCGCAGTTAAAAAGGCGACCATCATAATGGCCATGCCGGCTGATTTAGGTGCTTTTGCTAAGGATATTAAAATACGTTTAAAAAATGGGCTTTTAGCCATCACCGAGCCACACAATAACACCATGGTCATTTGTACCGTAAAGGCCATTAAACCCCAAAAGCCATTACCGAAATAATCCACTACATTGAGCGGTGCTTGATTGGTAAAAGCACTTAAAACAAAAACAACTAATGACAAAAGAATGACGAAAATATAAGCGTCAGGTAAATAGCGTTCCATCAAACGTGTTGAGAGACGTGTTAAAAATCGCATGATATATTCCTCCTTGGCGTGATTTTTACGAGCCTATTTTGTCACAAAGACTTTAGTTTTTAAAGAAAAATAACATAATTAGGGTGTTTGCTTAGAATTTGACACCTTTTATTGGTAGAGGAAAAGGGCGTAACGCTTTAAAATGAAACTATCTTAGCTATTAATTAGTGGCTGAGATTACCATAAAAAGTTTTTTAAATTAAGGGGTTCTTATGAAACTAAGTAAATTAACACGCATGTTTGTATTAGCCTTAGGTTTAGCTGGCGCAGTGTTCGCTACGGGTTGTAATACAGTACACGGTGCGGGTGAAGACATTGAGGCCGGTGGCGAAGCAATTCAAAGAGCTGCTAAGTAATTAGCCACCAGCACAAGCTATCCGCAGACGGATAGCTTCCCATACCGGTGCCACAGTCATCTGTCGCACCGGTTTTTTGCGTCTAGCCTTTAGCTAAGGCACTCCTATGTTAAAATTAATCTTTTAATAATTTGATAGTTAAATCAAAGGATAGTGTTTTGGCGACTGCAATTTATCAATCTACCATCCAATCATTGCCGCTGGTTGCACGCGGTAAAGTGCGTGATATGTATGCGGTGGGTGAGGATCACTTTTTAATTGTTGCAACGGACCGTATTTCAGCCTTCGATGTGATCCTGGATGATCCCATTCCGGGTAAGGGGCAGGTGCTCACAGAGATGACGAATTTCTGGCTTAAAAAGCTAGCGCATATTGTGCCTAACCATAGTTCCGATATGCGGCTCGAGGATGTGCTATCCGGCGAGGAGCTGGCACAGGCGCAGGGTCGCTCAGTGATTGTTAAGCGCTTGCAACCGATTTTAGTTGAGGCTGTCGCACGTGGCTATATTATTGGATCTGGCTGGAAGGACTATCGCAGCACGGGTGAGATTTGTGGGGTTAAGTTACCACGTGGTTTACAATTAGCTGAAAAGCTTGAGCAACCGATTTTTACCCCAGCGGCCAAGGCTGAGGTGGGCGATCATGATATTAATGTCGACTTTAATCACGTGGTGGCCGAAGTCGGACAGGAAATGGCCGAAGAGATTCGTGATGTTACCCTAAAGCTATACACAACAGCGGCAGAATACGCTGAGACTAAGGGTGTGGTGATTGCTGACACCAAGTTTGAATTTGGTTTGGATAAAGCGGGTCGCCTACACTTGATGGATGAGGTGCTGACGCCAGACTCCTCTCGTTTTTGGCCAGCAAACCGTACTCAAAAGGGGGTGAATCCACCTTCCTACGATAAGCAGTTTGTGCGCGATTGGTTAGAGCAGCAAGATTGGGATAAGACCCCACCGGCACCGCGTCTGCCGCAAGAAGTGATTGAGAAAACCGCCGCCAAATACCGTGAAGCCTTAGTGATTTTAACTGGTCAAAGTGTTTAATTATTAAGTGAAGGATTTTATATGAGCTCTGCCAAAGAGGATGTAAAAGTCGCAGTGATTATGGGTTCCTCCAGTGACTGGGAGGTGATGCGTCATGCGGTTGAACTGTTGGAGCAGTTTGAGGTACCGCATGAGGCCAAGGTTATCTCAGCGCATCGTATGCCCTTAGATATGGTGGCTTTTGCCGAGACGGCCTATGAGCGTGGTCTGCGTTGTATTATTGCTGGTGCCGGTGGGGCAGCGCATCTACCCGGTATGGTGGCAGCCATGACAGAGGTGCCGGTCTTTGGTGTGCCTGTACCATCACGTTATCTGCGTGGTGAGGATTCCTTACATTCCATCGTACAGATGCCAAAGGGGGTGCCGGTCGCCACCTTTGCCATTGGTGAAGCCGGTGCGGCCAATGCTGCTTTACATGCTATTGCTAATTTAGCCATGACGGATGCCGCCTTGCGCGAAAGGCTCAAAGCTTATCGCTCCACTCAAACGCAAAAGGCACGTGCCATGACACTGCCACCGGAGGCGTAGTATGTCACAGCCTCCAGCCTATCATGAGAAAATCCATCCGGGCGAGTATTTAGGCATGTTGGGTGACGGTCAGTTAGGTCGTATGTTTTGCCATGCCGCTCAGGCCATGGGCTATAAGGTGATTGCCCTAGGTCAAGAGGCAGACGGTCCCACAGGACAAATTGCCGAACAGCATATTAGCGCAGATTATGAAAGCTTGGATGCGCTACAGCAAATGGCTGACGCCGTGCGTGCTGTCACCACGGAATTTGAAAATGTCCCTGCGCAATCCTTAAAGCAGTTGTCCTATACCGTGCGCACGACACCCGCAGCTTCAGCAGTAGCGGTGATACAAGACCGTATTTCTGAAAAATCCTTTATTCGTGCTACCGGTGTGCCAGTGGCTGAGCATGCTGCCATTCGTCAGCTTGAGGATTTGGATCGTGTTAAGGCAGCACTTTTCCCAGGTATTTTAAAAGCAGCGCGTTTAGGCTATGACGGCAAAGGCCAAGCGATTGTTAATAATCTCGCAGAAGCGAAGCAGGCATTTAAGGACCTCGGTGAGGTTGAGTGCGTACTTGAGGCGAAATTACCTTTAGCCTATGAGTTATCGGTGGTGCTAGCGCGTAACTTAGAGGATGACATCGTCACTTACCCAGTGGGGGTAAATCATCATATTAATGGGATTCTTTCCAGCACCACGGTGTATCCTGGTCTAGTCCCTGAGGAGCTCGCTGCCCAAGCCATTGATTATGCCAAGGCATTAGCTTCAAATTTAAACTATTTTGGCGTGATGTGTGTCGAGTTTTTTGTGCTCGATGCCGCTAAGCTGAGTCCCGACCATCCTACGCTAGTGGTTAATGAAATTGCTCCACGCCCGCATAATAGCGGTCACTACACAATGAATGCTACTTCCTGTTCACAATTTGAACAGCAAGTGCGGGTGATGGCGGGTATGCCATTAGGCGATACCCGTTTATTGCAACCGACCATTATGCTGAATATTTTGGGTGATAGTTGGTTTGTGGCGGATGAGGCGCAGGCTCAGGAGCCAGATTGGGCTGCTGTGTTATCCTTGGCAGGTGTGTCATTACATCTTTATGGTAAGGCCGAGCCGCGTCCTGGACGCAAAATGGGTCACGTTAATATTATTCATGCTGATATTGACACCTTGTATGAAACTGCTCAAAAAGTCAGTGATATTTTGCATTTGGGTGCAGAGCTAAGTAGAAACTAGTGTATCTTCATGTTGATCCATTCAATTCAAGCGGCCGCTGAGCGCTTAAACCAAGGTGACTTAGTTGCCTTTCCCACTGAGACAGTATTTGGTTTAGGCGCTGACGCTGAAAATCCACAGGCCGTTGCAAAAATCTATCAAATCAAGGAGCGACCAAGTAACCATCCAGTGATTGTGCACTTGGCGCCGGAAGCGGATTTGTCCTATTGGGCAAAGCAGATTCCTCATGAGGCGGAATTACTGATTAAGGCCTTTTGGCCTGGTCCCTTAACCTTGATTTTAGAGCGCGCTGAGCATATTCCTGCCGCTGTGAGTGGTGGTCAAAAGAGCGTGGGTTTACGTTGTCCTTCCCATCCAACGGCGCAAGCCTTATTGCGAGAGTTTGCCAGACAAAGGCCTAATGGGCAGGGTGGGGTGGCCGCACCGTCGGCTAATAAATTTGGTCAGGTTTCACCCACACAGTATCAGCACGTGCTCGCTGAGTTTGCGCGTGAGGTAGAACAGGGTGAGCTTTGGGTGTTAGCGGGTGAGGATGCTGAGGTCGGGATTGAGTCGACCATTGTGGATCTGTCGCGTATTGCTGAGGGCGTACCAGCAACCTTATTAAGACCGGGCCATATTAGCAGGCGTCAATTGGCTGAGGTTTTGGGCTATGAGCCGCGTAGTAAAGATGAGAATGCGCCGCAGGTCTCGGGTAGTCTTAAAGCACATTACGCACCTAAAACCCTGTTGCAATGGTTACCTCGCTCAGAGGCTACTATTATTCAAGTCATTAACCATATTCCTAGAGCCGAGGCTAAGCAGGTCAAAGCCACTTGGGCCGTGTTGGTGTTTGAGCCTGCGCACTTTCCTGCGCATCCTGGCGTGGATTATATTCAGATGCCGCTGGACGCAGCGCAATATGCTAAGCGTTTATATCGATTGTTGCGGGAGTTGGATCAGCAAGGCTATGCGCGTATTGCTGTACAGCCGTTGCCGGAGGATCAAAGTTGGGAGGCCGTCAACGATCGCTTACAACGAGCCGCTGCGGCCTTTGAAGATTAATTATAAAATGGCCAGAAGATTGGGATAAAGAACACGCCCAGTCCCCAGAAAATCAAGTTCAGCGGCATCCCCACTTTAAAGAAGTCAGTAAATTTATAGCCGCCTGCACCATAGACCATGGTGTTGGTTTGATAGCCAATCGGGGTAATAAAACTGGTGGAGGCGGAGAAGGTAATGGCAATTAAAAACGGCGTCGGATCGGTGCCCAGGAGCTTAGCCGTGGACATAGCCAATGGGGTTAATAGCACTGCTGCAGCCGAATTACTCATCATCTCTGCCATTAATAAGGCTAGTAAATACAAGATGGCCAACATCACATGCGGCCCGAAGTCCTGGAAATAGCCTAAGCTATTAGAAATAATAAATTCCGCTGCACCGGTTTGATTCATCGCCACACCGAGCGGCATCAAGCCAGCCATTAATATCACAATAGGCCAGTTAGTCTGTGTATACACCTCATCCGCTCGAATACTCTTAGTGAGCGTTAGCAATAGGGCGCCAATTAAGGAGCTGATCGCAATTGGAATCCAGCCAATGGCCGCAACCAAAATCACCCCAGCCACAATCGCTAAGGAGATAGGACCTTTCCAACGCTTATTGGTAGGGGCATGATTTTGTGAGAGAATAATGACGCTTTTGTCACGCCGCAGCGCTGGTAAGTCGTCCTCGGGGATAGCCATCATAATAATATCCCCCACCTGAAGCCGTACCCTATCTAATTTATTACGAATAATACTACCGCGACGTTGAATCCCTAAAATTAAGGTGTTATACGTCCACGTACGATTAAACAGCACGAGCCGTCTACCAGCAGCTGATGAGGTTGGTCCAATCATCACCTCCGTCATCATCCATTTAGCATCTTCAGGCACTTTCTTACCGTATTGGAGCTGATTATTGACCTTGAGCTTTTTGTCCTCCGTCAGCTTTAAGATGTCGGACCAGCGCCCACGCACTAATAAAATATCACCCTCATCTAGTTTGGAAGAACGTGGTGAGCTGATGATCTCCCCATTGCGTCTGGCTTCAATTAAATAAATCTTATAATCTTGGACAATGTCTTCATCGGCAAAAGAGCTATCTACTAAGGGCGAGTCCTCGGTGATGTAAAGCTCTGTCACATAGTGCCCGAACTCATAGAGGTTATCTAATTCTGAGCTTTTCACATCTGGCAGTAGCTTACGACCAAGGGTGATTAAATAAAAACAGCCAGCGATAAAACAGATCAGTCCCAGTGGTAGGAACTCAAACATGCCAAAGCCACGGTAGCCCTCCTCCTTGGCGACCGAGTTTACAACTAAGTTGGTCGAGGTACCGATAAGCGTCATCACGCCAGCCATTTGTGCCACAAAGGATAGCGGGATGAGGGTTTTGGAGGGAGAAATGCCGATTTTTAAACTGGCGCTAATCACAATTGGAATCAGTACCGCAACCACCGCCGTGTTATTAACAAATGGTGCGACGATGCCTAAGACGAGAAACAGTAATAGGTAAAAGCCAAGTGGCGACTTAACCCGACTAAAAAGCTTATCAAGAAAGTCTAAGGCTCCTGTGTCTTCAAGTGCCGCAGCCAAGATAAACATGGCAGCAATGGTAATGGTTGCCTCATTACTAAAACCAGCGAGGGCTTGCGTGGGCGTGATGAGTCCAAAGACGACCAAACTACCCAACACTAACATACCAATGCCATCAAAGCGCATTTTTTCAGTGATAAACAGCACCATGGCAACGAGGGTGATTGCAATTACAAGAAAAATCTCAAGGGTCATAAACTTCTCACGCGCCTTGTGCAGGCATGATGATTGATAAGCAGTATGTCGTTGTTGAAAACTATAGTTTGACTAAAAAAGCCACCGAATTCAATAAAGAAATGCCGGTGGCTTGATTTGTCCTGTCCTAAGTGACAGGGAATGGTCTATTTAGAATACGAATAAATAAAGCAAGATAATAACGAAGATGGGTACACCCATCAACCATAAAATAATACCTTTCATGATAATCTCCTGTTCCTAGTTGATAATGACAATTGCTTTGATAAGCAAAAATGACTTAAAACTAAGCCCTTCCAAGCTTATAAACTTTAACTTCTAACTATTGTTTACAGCTTCATAGTAACAAGGCAATCGAGCCCGTGGATTGATATTTAGTAAGTGTTTGCAAAACAGGCGTAAGAGAAGTAAGGAAGTGTAAGTAGGGGGTGTACGAAAAAGGTGTAATCACATCACATGGTAGAGGGTAATGCCCCAGCACGTTCTGCTTTCGGCCTGTGTTAAGAATGGGGTAGCTTCGCTATGTTTATTAACTTGTTTCCTGACACTGAGTGCGCAAAGCTAGATCCTTTTTACGACCTAAATTCGACCGAAGAAGAAAGAGAAATGTACTTAGAGGCATCGAAACGTGTGCGAGTCTATGAACGGGTTGCCGTTCTTTTGATCATCGCTTTTTTGCTTGCTCTGTGGTTTTTGGATGATTTGATTCAGACAGCTTTTGAAAGCTACTGAAAGGAAGCGGTGGAGGCGCGAAGCGGAATCGAACCGCTCTAGATGGATTTGCAATCCACTGCATAACCACTTTGCTATCGCGCCAACCTAAGCAGTAAATGATAGCACAACTAGTAAATAATGCAAGCTTAAAATCGTTTTTGCGAGAATAAACTCTCAGCTATAAGGCCATTGCAAGAAAAAATAGTTGTAGTAAAATCAATCAGTGATTTTAATGTCGGAGAGAAGCGGTGAAGTTTTTCAGCACAGTGGCTAGGTTTGTCTTAGTAGGTACCTTGGTAAGTTTAGCAGCTTGTGGTAGCAAGCAGACACCCACCTATGGTGGCAGCGCTGCGCCTAAAGCAGATAACCGTTGTCTATTATCACCAAGTAGTTGCCGTAAGGCTCCACCCCGTTATGAACGTGGTGAGCGCGCTTATGCAGAACAGGCAGCGGCTGATTTGAATCGTCAGCAGGCGGCGCGATTAAAGGCTGCAGGCTGGTTCCGTTAGTCTCCATCTTCGGCGGCTCACAGTCCATGTGAACAGTCGCCCCACAAATGACACTAAGCCTTATTTAGATTATTCTAAATAAGGCTTAATACTTTCCCAGCTCACCATCGGAGAGAGTGATCTAAATGGCGTACAGTCTAGGCGAATTTCGTGCCCCAGATATCATAGCAAATCGCTTCATACCAATTCGCACCGTAGTCGGCTTCACGCTTTCTAAAGTCAGCATCACCATCCATTGGGCTAACACCACCCGAACGCTCAACCATTTTACCGTCAACCGCTGTATAGGCACCAGCCACAGAAATCCCGTAATCCGGTGCGATTAAACTGTAGCAGGTATTCGCATAGTGAGCTGGCGTTGCTTCCTTGCCAGCCAGATCTGCCACAATAGCAGCAGCGGCCACTTTAGCTTGTGTATTGGCAGAAAAGCCTGATTTAGGCATTGGTGCGGCAATGGTTGCGTCACCCACCACATAAATCCCTGGTATTAAGGTAGATTCAAAGGTATTAGGATTAATCGGTGCCCACAGGCTCTCATTAGTTACGCCTGCTTGTTGAGCGATTAAGCCGGCTTGCTGTGGTGGAATCACATTTAACACATCGGCCTTAATCACATCACCAAACTCAGTTTCAGCCACTAGCGCCTTAGCATCGATACGAGTCACCTTACCACCTAAGGATAGGGGTATGCGTTCGATAATATCAGCATAAAATGTATTCCAACCCTGTTCAAACAAAGCCTGTTTGGAGAAGTTTTCCTGTGCGTCGAGGATAATTAATTTGGCCTTGGGCTTATGGTGCTTTAAATAATGGGCCACCATACTGGCCCTTTCATATGGACCAGGCGGGCAGCGGAAAGGGGCTTCTGGTACTACCATGACGAAGTTTCCATCGTCCGGCATCGCCTCTAACTGCTTTTTTAAAAGTACCGTTTGTGCACCCGCTTTCCAAGCATGTGGCGCTCGTTCGGCGGCAGCTTCATCATAGCCTTCAAGCGCATTCCAACGGAAATCAATCCCAGGGGATAATAGCAAGCGATCATAGGAAATGTCATTGTCGCTTTGGAGGCGTACGGTCTTTTTATCCGCATCAATCACCGTCACATAATCATGAATCACATCAATGCCGAAAGCTTTTAAATGATCGTAACTATGCGCAATTTGTTCCATACTTCTCAGTCCGCCTAAGACCAAATTGCTGAAAGGGCAGGTGTAGAAGGTTTTGGAAGGCTCGATTAAGGTGACTTTAATGCTTGGATTAAAGCGCTTCACATAGCGTGCGGCAGTTGCGCCACCAAAACCACCGCCGACAATAACCACATGAGCGGAGGCATTAGCGGCAATGGCTGGAAAAGCGCTAATCGCCGCACCGGCCGCACTAAACTGGGCTACTTGACTAAGCCATTGACGGCGAGATAAATTAACTTTTTTGCTCATCATTACTGTGCCACCTTCATCTTAGCAACTGCCTCAGCAATTGCTTTTAGTTCATCTTCATTAAAAGCACCTATTAACCGATTCATAATGGTGGTGTTAGGTGGAAGCGTTTCTTGTTGAAAAGCCACCAATAACTGGTAGTTTGTTTCAGCAGAATGATTAAAAATATTAGGGATCGCCATGCGTTCAGTTGAGGCTTGCGTGCCATTGGCATGATGGCAGTTTAAACAGCTATGGGCTAAAGCGGTGGCATCAAAGAGTGGCGCTTCAGCGTGGTCTTGAGCATGGGCTTGGCTGAGTCCAGCCACCGCCGTCAGCAAAAAGGCAGCGAGCTTGAGGGAGGAGAATTTCATAGATAAACCTTTAAGGAATAAATCAACTAAGCGTAATGTCAGTTTCGCTGGTGATTATCTGCTGCTCATCATCTTCCCAGCGCATGACGAGTTTGCCGGAATTTTTGGCAACAAAGGTAAATTCAAGGAAGGGGTTTTGTGCAATCGCTGTTTCCGGCTCCCATTCCAATAATAATTCACCATTAAAGGTGGCCGTAAACTTATTAACAATATTGCGCGGAATGGCTTTGCCCTCGCTATTTAGCCTAAGGCCCGTTTCCATGCGGTGCACAATGACTGCCCGTACACGCACCATTTCCCCCTTGGCGGGCGCGGCATTACTGAGCCAAATTCGTGGCTTTTTTTCTATCATCAGGCTCTCCTAAATTACATGCCGCAGGCGCCGGCAACGACCGTCACATAACGTCTGGCGCTCAGTATACGACCGTCATTCATGCGTGCTAAAGCACGGATATATTGCGCATCAATCAGGCGTGTTCTAAAGCTCACTTCCGTGGTGCCTGCGAGTGGTGTAAATTTGAAACGACAAGCAAGTGGAATCGGGTTACCCTCGGTAATAAAGATCAGCTCTTCACAATAATTGCTTTCACTCATCTCCTCATCTAACACGGCTTTTATCGGGATACTGGAGGGGTTGCTCGCTAGAGGGTCCATGATCATACGTAAACCCTCGTCGATCACTTCTTTGTCGCCGACAAAGTTGTCAATTAATGCTTGCACCTCGGCCATCGAGGCACCTTGCAACGCCTCCTCTTGAGCGACAGGGGCAGGTGCCGAGCCGCTTTGAGCCTGGGCAGTTCGTGTTAATAAGCTTAAACCTGAGATAATCCCGCCGCTATAAAGCGCGGTGCCCAAGGCCGTCATTGATAGTATGCGTAAAAACTCACGTCTTTCGTGTTTTCTGGCCATGAATAAAAACCTTGATACTTGTCTGGGTGAGTAAGTGCACAGCCCTAGTAGTAAAGAAGGGCAGTGCAACTTATAAGATGGCGTAGAAAAAAATTGGACTTATAAGAAGTCGTCGAACTTGCTTTTAATCCACTTAAAGTCTTCTTCTACAAAGTCAGGGGTTCTGACATCCATATCGATTTGAGTTTGAATCACCTTGCCGCTAGCATCTAATTCATATTCAAAGATAACGGCAATTGCTTCACGTGGCTCCGCATTAACCAGCATATAGCAGAGGTTATCGGGTAGCACCGGTACGACCTCTTGACCTTTAACGCGTTCATAGATGTTTTGTGCCACAATCTTGGCCAGCGCATTTGCTACGTGACCGCTTTTAGGATAGTAGCCGAATTGATCAGAGATAAAGCCGACAGAGTCTCCAATCACATAGACGTCCTCATCGCTATTTGCGGTAAATAAGCGTGGATGCGTATCGGCCCAATCACCGAGTTTACCGTCTTTGTCTTTAACGATTAAATCAGCGTACCAAACCATATCAGAGGCCTGATGTGGTGGCATTAATACCGCATCATCAAAAGTAAACTCACCGGCGGCGGTGACGATTTTCTTATTATATGGATCCACTTCTTTAACCACGGCATTCGGCACGTGCTGAATAATATCCGGATAAAGCTCTTCGAAAGCCATTTTGTAGCCCTCGGTAATCGGTGCGATCACTGGCTTAGGATCTAAGATAATAATCTTGGCGGGGATATTATGCTTTTTAAAGTACCACGCCATTAAGCAGGCACGCTCGTAGGGCGATGGTGGGCAGCGGTGTGGTGGTGGCGGTAAAGTCATGACAATGGTGCCACCTTTAAAGTTTTTGACCTTTTCCTTCAGCGTCAACATCTCCTGGTTGGGGATGTAGGCGTTAGGGAAGTGTTTGCGGGTAAATTCGGCAGCCTCTCTGTCTTCGCCGAACCAAGCTTCGTAATTATTGCGAATACCACCAGCTAAAATTAGGTAGTCGTAATCAATGGCGCCTCTGGCTGTGCGGACAATTTTCTTGTCGCGTTCAAAACCAGTCACCTCAACATTGATAAGTGTGTAATCGTATTTATTGGCGACGCCAATCATATCGTGATTAACAAAATCAGTATTAACCACATCAATTAGCCACTTGTTGCTCATGGGACCGGACCAGAAGGTCGGGTTTTTCTCTAAGAGAATCACATCAGCTTCAGGTAGCTTCTGCTTTAGATAGCGTGCCGCGGTCAAACCACCCCAACCACCACCGCAAATTACGATGCGTGGACCCTTGCCACGGCGTGCTAATAGGGTCGAGTTGCTGTGAATGGCTAAGGGAGCCGCAATGGCTTTATTAGGTAAAACAAGGGAGCCTAGCGCCAAAGCAGGCGGTGTCAGTAAAAAACTTCTTCTTTTCATGATAAGTGCCTCGAGTCATAACATGACATACGGGTAAAAAGCAGGAGCTCGGCTATCAAGGCCGAACCAGGTTAATTATAAAGTATCCTCTTTAAGAGTCAAGAATGCCTTTATAGATAGGCATTATATCTTTTTTTTGCATTTTTTATAAGCGTCTTGGAACTTATCCATTGTCACTCGTGGTCATGAGGATGTGATGCTTAGTGTGATGAGCAGGGCAGGGAGGTAAAATGCCAATACCACAAAGCAATGATCAGGCGTAGGCAGAAAAGCAAAAACCCGGTCAAGTGACCGGGTTTTTAAATCTGGAGCGGGAAACGAGTCTCGAACTCGCGACCTCAACCTTGGCAAGGTTGCGCTCTACCAACTGAGCTATTCCCGCATTTGTTTTAATCGTTTTGCTAATCAGTGATTAGTAAAGATTAAAATTATATATGGTGTTTTTAAGCTTGTCAACAGCTTTTTTAGTTTGTTGTAAAAAATTTACTTAAAAACTTTTTTTGTGACTTGATTACTACAAAAAGCCTAAAACATCATCGAAGCGACTTTGAATTAGTCAGGTGCTTTTGAAAAAGCTAAGTCATCAATCAAGCTAAGATATAATCTTAGCATTAAGAAATTAGTCATGTCAAAAAAATGTTATCTACATCAATTGCCTCATCTATCACCTCTCAGCAGGATTTAAGCCGTTTTAATACCTTTGCTTTGTCATCTAAAGCAAAGCAATATATTGATTTAAAAGAAAAAAAACAGTTATTGCCACTTGCTGAGTATCTGCATGAGCAGGCTTTATTAGCGCAAGTTTTTATTTTAGGTGGTGGTAGTAATGTTGTTTTAGCGCCACAAATAGATTGTTTTGTTGTGCATAACCAACTAAAAGGGATTGAGTTACTTGCAGAAGAAGCAGATTATTTTTTAATTAAAGCGGCTGCCGGTGAGCTTTGGCATGATTTTGTACAGTACTGCTTGGATCAGGGTTGGCATGGTTTAGAAAATCTTGCCCTGATACCGGGTACGGTGGGTGCAGCCCCGGTACAAAATATTGGAGCCTATGGTAGGGAGCTTAAGGATTTTTGTTACGAGGTTGAGGTCTTTGATTTTGCAACAAAGCAGTTTGCTACCTTAAGTAATGCGCAGTGTTGTTTTAGCTACAGGGATAGTTATTTTAAGCAGGGTGGACGTGGTTTATTAATTGTTTCTGTGACCTTTAAATTACCGCGTCCATGGCAGGCACAATTAAATTACCCTGATTTAAAGCCGCTCTTAGATGAAGTGGATAATGCCTGCCTTGATAGGATCACCGCTGCGCAGGTGTTTAATCAGGTTTGTGCTGTACGTCGCTTTAAATTGCCCGATCCAGCAGAAATCGGTAATGCAGGTAGTTTTTTTAAAAACCCTATCGTTGATGCTCAATGCCATCATGACTTAAAGGCGCAATACCCCACGATGCCATCTTATGAACAGGCTGATGGTCGTTATAAATTAGCGGCTGGTTGGTTAATTGATCAATGCGCTTGGAAGGGTAGAGCCTTGGGGCGTGCGGCGGTACATCAGCGACAGGCCTTGGTGCTCGTCAATGGTGGCGGCGCCACGGCTGAGGATATTGCGCAATTAGCGGATAAAATAAAAGCGGACGTGTGGGATAAATTTAACGTCCACTTGGAGCCTGAGCCTACCTTTGTGGTCTAGCTAGACCATCAGGTCGCGCATACTGTAGAAGCCCTTATTCTTGTCCCTAAGGAAGAGGGCAGCTTGTATACTGCCAGAGGCATAGATGGTGCGGTTAGTTGCCTTGTGTGTGAGCTCAATCCGCTCGCCTGGACCTGCAAAGCTTACCGTATGGTCACCAATCACATCGCCCCCGCGAAATACGCTAAAGCCAATCCGGCCTTTTTCACGTACGCCCGTCACGCCGTGACGTGCCCAATCGGCAATCTTATCTAGATCACGCCCCTTGGCTTGCGCCACCACCTCAGCCATTTTAAGGGCTGTACCTGAGGGGGCATCGACCTTGTTGCGGTGGTGAGCTTCAAAGACTTCAACATCGTAGTCGTCATTGAAAAGTTGCGCTGCTTTTTCTAAAAGTAAATAAAGCGCATTGACGCCAATACTCATATTGGGTGAAAAAAGAATAGCAATCTCGCTTGCGGCCGCTTCCAGCGTAGCTAATTGCTCGGCGCTAAAGCCCGTGGTGCCGATGACCATCTTAACCCCATGGCTTTGACATGCTGTAAGGTGATTAAGTGTACCCTCTGGTCGAGTAAAATCAATGAGACAATCAGCATGTGCGAGCACGGATAAATCGCTACTGATGGTTACGCCAGACTTCATACCAAGAAAGTCCGCCGCATCGCGCCCCTCTTCATCAGCGCCCGGCAGACAAAGTGCGGCAGCAAGGCTTAACTCAGGATGATTAATAACTGCTTCAACGAGCATGCGACCCATCCGACCATTGGCACCGGCAACTGCAATACGCATAAAAAATCCTATAACAATAAATTAATCAAATCTACTCTGCTAGCGGCGTCGTTTGAAAACCATCCTCTGTGGCTGCTGCGCTAGCATCAAACTCGGGGTTCTCAGGTGTGGCAGAAATACTTGAGCGCTGTGTCTCAAAATCGGCTGGCTGACCTTCAGGTAGGGGATCATGCGCCCAGCGCTCTAATAAGTCATTTTCATCGAACCATAAAGAAAGGTTGCGATGTACTGGCTTACCATAACCCGGCTTATAGTGATATGGGTAGTCCCAACGATTAGGGTGGAAGATGTCCACCAGAGTAGGCGTACCGAGTGCATATAGAACTTGGTCTTTAGTAAAGCCCTGGCGTAAATAGGATACCTGCTCCGCAGTTACCCAGTTACCCTGTTGTGTCGGTGCCCGATAGGGGAAGCCCCACTTGCCCGATGAGCAGCCGACTAAGGTCACGAGGGCTGCAACGGCTATCAGCTTTGCAATACCGGCGCTACCCGATTTGATCGCTACGCCTGATGGTGAGACCTTGTTATTGGCAACTTGATTCATAAGCATACTCTGTAAAATAATTTAAGCTGAAAAAAAGATTATCGCTGACCATGTATATTAACGTTTAATTCTAGCATAAGCACTAAATCACAAATTACTCTAGGGATAGCGCAAATAGATTTTTATTTAGCTAAGTGGCGCTTAGCTCATAGCGTTTATTTATAGAAAATTCTGATTAGATCGTTTTTAGCTGATAGCTTTTATCTATAGATTCGAGTTTCATTGTGTTAAAATGGGGCGTTGCAAGTTTACTAATCGTATTTATTCATTTTTTAAGCGCTTTACTGTCGTCTTATTTTTTAATTGCATTATGATCGACAGAGTGATGACTGTTAATTTTGGGGGTATACATGAGTGAATCACAGGCCTTACAAAGCATGGGTTTAAAAGCGACCTATCCTCGCTTAAAGATTTTAGAAATTTTCCAACGTCCTGATGCCGGTCATTTAAGTGCAGAGGATGTATACCGTATATTGCTTAATGAAAATACTGAGATCGGTTTAGCCACGGTATATCGTGTGCTAACGCAGTTTGAAGAAGCGGGTATTTTAACTAAGCATCAGTTTGATAATGGTCGTGCGGTCTATGAAATTGATGATGGTAGTCATCATGACCATTTGGTTTGTTCCGTTTGCAAGACAGTGGTTGAGTTTGTTGATGAGGCCATTGAGGAGCGTCAACATATCATCGCTCAAAAGTATGATTTTGTCTTAGAGAGCCATGCCTTAGTGCTTTACGGTATTTGCAGTCAATGTGCAAAGAAAATTCGCTAATGGCGTGACTTAGCAGCTTACAAATCATCGCCCCTGATAGCGTTTGCAGATTTGCTCAGCTATCAGGGGTTTATTTTTTGCTAAAGGCTTAGTGCTTAAGCATCTCTGCGGCATGTTTTAATGTGGTCTCGGAGATATTGAGGCCGCCCAGCATCCTGGCGACTTCATGTATACGCTGCTGCTCGTTGAGTGGCTTGATGCTCGAGCGGGTGGTGCCGTCTTGCTCCTCTTTACTAACCTCAAAGTGATGGTGTGCACAAGCGGCGACTTGAGCCAAATGCGTAACACAAAGTACCTGATGATCACTGCCTAATTGTCTAAGTAAACGACCGACAATTTCAGCGACACCGCCACCAATACCCGTATCCACCTCATCAAAAATAAGCGTAGGTACCTGACCCGCTTTATTGGCAATGACCGAGAGGGCAAGGGATATACGTGCTAACTCACCCCCAGAGGCGATTTTATTTAAGGGGCGCGGCGTGGTGCCAGCGTGACCAGCCACATTAAACTGCACCTGATCAATGCCGTGAATAGAAGGTGCGGCGGGTTGTAGTGCAACCTCAAAGCGACCACCTTGCATCGCAAGCGTTTGCATGACCTCAGTCACCATCTTAGAAAGTGTGGCGGCCGTTTTTTGACGTTCAGCGGATAGCTCCTCGGCTAACTGCATATAGGCCTGCTTATTTTGTGCAACCAGTTCCTGCAAGGCATCGACGTTAAGACCGAACTCCAACTCGGCTAAGCGGCTTTCTAAATCACTTAAGACAAGGTGCAATGACTCCGGTGGGCTATTAAACTTTTTGGCGGCATCAAACAATTGACGCATACGGCGCTCGGTTTCTTCTAGGCGTTGAGGATCGAGTTCCACCTCATCCAAAAAGCGATTTAAATCGTGCGTAGCCTCTACACAGCAAATACGTGCCGCGTCTAAGCTTTCAGCGATCGGGGCTAAACTCGAATCATGGCTTGAAAGCTGTTGGATCTTCTGTAGGCAGCGATTAAGCATGGTGATAATGCTTTGCTCCTCGCCGTCAAGCTGTTCCACCACCGCACCCGCACCTTCTAATAGCGCAGCGGCATTGGAGAGGCGATTAAAGGATTGGTCAATCTGCTCCCACTCATCGGCTTGAGGCTTAAGATTGCTTAGCTCTTGAACTTGCCATTGCAAATGCTCTTGCTCTAATTTGCGTTGCTGCTCGTTCTTTAAAAAATCATCTAATTTTTGTTGATTTTCTTGCCAAGTACGCCAACGTTCAGCTAATGAGGTTAATAATCCGCCAAGCTGTGCATGGGCATCAAGTAATTGCCGTTGAGCTGTGTTTTGAAGTAGGCTCTGGTGCTGATGCTGCCCATGAATATCGACCAGCATCTCACCTAGTGCCTTAAGTTGCGACAGGGTGCAAGGACTATCATTAATAAAGGCACGGCTCTTGGCTTGTTGCGTGATAATGCGGCGTACGATCAACTCCTCATCACGGAAACCATTGGCTTTTAGCCAGTCGGCAACGGCCGGGCTGGGATCAAAAACGGCACTGATTTCAGTGCGCTCACAGCCCTCGCGAATCACACCCACATCGGTGCGACCACCCAGTGCCAGGCTCAGGGCATCAATTAAAATTGATTTACCGGCGCCGGTCTCACCGGAAAACACAGTAAAACCGTCCTCAAAATGTAGATCGGTTTTTTCGACGATAACAAAATCACGAATATGTAGGGAGCTAAGCATAGGAGAATGATCGTTTAGTTGGTAGGCATGACATTCCAATTCATCTTATGGCGTAGGGTGCCAAAGAAACTATAGCCGATGGGATGTAAAAAAGTCATCTTATGCCGGGCTTTTTTGACCACCACCTTGTCGCCTATATGCAAATTAATCCAGGTTTGCATATCAAAATGTACACTTGCACCGTAACCACCACGGCTAATATCCTGTAGGGTGAGGGTTAAGACACCGTTATCCGGTACCACAATCGGGCGTGCCGAGAGTGTTTGTGGCGCCACGGGTACCAGTAAAAAGGCCTCCAGCGCTGGGTGCATAATCGGTCCGTTGGCGCTGAGTGAGTAGGCGGTTGAGCCGGTCGGGGTTGATACAATGAGGCCGTCTGCGCGCTGCTTATACATCAAATCGTCGTCATACAGCACCTCGATTTCGATCATGCCGCCGTAGCCGGAGCGATTTAGCACCACGTCATTAATCGCCAGATCACTGGTCAGCACTGCCTCATCACGGATCACTTCCCCACTGAGAAGGCTGCGACTTTCTTTAGAAAACTTACCCTCAAGTACCGCCTCCAGCGCTTCGGTCGCATTTTCCATGGGGATATCGGTAATAAAGCCCAAACGACCGTGGTTAATGCCAAGAATGGGGATGTTGTAGGGTGAAAGCTTGCGACCGACGCCTAGCACCGTACCGTCACCACCCATCACCACCGCTAAATCCACCTTGCCGCCCATCTCTGAGGCTTCGATAGCAGGATACTCCTTGACCCCGGTGTGTATGGCCGTGTCTTTGTCAAGGACGACGGATAATCCGGCATGCTTGAGAATCTCAGCCATCCTGCGTAAGGGGGTGTCCATACCCGAGTCCTGATACCGACCAAATAAAGCCACCGTTGAAAAATGCATAAGTAGACCCAACTAGTAAATATATAATGAATTTTACATCATACCCAAAAGCTTTAATATAAGTGCAACCGCCCCATTATCAAAGCAAAAATACACCGTTTCTGAATTAATCATGTTAGATGAGCGCGCACACGCTTTATTGCAAGCGATTGTTGAACGATATATACAAGAGGGCTCCCCTGTGGGCTCCAAATCCCTGTCTTCTTTATTTTCCTTGTCGCCAGCGACCATTCGCAGTGTGATGGGTGAGTTGGAGAGTGTGGGTTTGATTCATAGCCCGCACACCTCCGCTGGGCGTGTGCCTACGCCTAAGGGCTATCGTTTATTTGTGGATCATCTACTTTCCTCGAATGCGGATAAGTTTAATCAGGACTTTAATTTGGAGCAGGACTTTAGTCAGGCGTTGTTGCAGGACCTTTTTTGTGAAATAAAAATCGACTCGGGTCGGGATGTGGCCAAAGAGCCTTTTATGACTCAGGGTGCAGCGACAGACCTTGCCGCTAGTTTGGTGCATGCCTTTGATGGTGTGGATCCAAAAACGGCCTTTAGTACAGCCGTTGATATGGTCTCTGAATTAACAAAGTTTGCCGGTGTGGTGATGATCCCGCAACCCTCACAGGTGGTGAAGCACATTGATTTTATACAGCTCTCAAAGACGCGTGTGTTGTTGGTGATTGTGACACCTGAGGGTGATGTGCAAAATCGCATTTTCTATGTGGATAAAGAGTACCAGAGCTCGGAGCTGCAATATGCGGCCAATTACTTTAATCAGCATTTTTCGGGCAAATCCTTTGCTGAGGTGCTGACGGCACTGAGTAGTGAGTTAAATCAATTGCAAAGCGATATTAGCCATCTAATGCGGGCGGCGTTTGAGGGTAGCGTACAAGCCAAGGAGGAGTCAGAGTCGGTGCATATCCGCGGCGAGCATCGTTTGTTAGGTGTCAGTGATTTAACCGCTGATATGGATAGATTACGCCAGCTATTTCAACTCTTTGAGGAAAAAACAGAGCTTTATCAATTGATGGATGTGTCTAGTCGTTCACAAGGTGTGCAAATCTTTATCGGTGGTGATTCGCAATTGCTGCCGATGGGGGATATGTCGGTGATTGCAGCACCCTATCAGCTTAATGGTAAAATCATCGGGGCCTTGGGCGTTATTGGTCCAAGTCGCATGGCATATCAACGAGTCATTACCATTGTTGATGTAACTGCTAAATTATTGTCTAAAGCGGTCAGTCGCTAGTATTAAGTTTTTTTAAGCTGATTATTTTAAGCTTGAAGTTTGTTGAGAGTAGGTATGAATCAAGCAAGCGCACAAACCAAGCCAATTGGGGTGTTACTGGTGAATCTGGGCACCCCTAAGGAGCCTACACCCGCTGCGGTTAAGGCTTATTTGGATGAGTTTTTATCCGATCCAAAGGTCGTGGAATTGCCACCATGGTTATGGCAACCCTTATTGAAGTTTGTGATTACACCACGTCGCTCCAAGCCCGTGGCAGCGAATTATCAATTAATCTGGATGCCGCAGGGCTCACCGCTCTATGTCCACACCAAAGCACAGGCAGACAAGTTACAGCAGCGTTTATCCGCTGCGTGCCAAGCAGAGCAAGCGCCAGTGCTAGTAGACTTTGCCATGCGCTATGGTGAGCCACGGCTGAATGAAAGATTAGATGCCTTGCGTGCTCAGGGCTGTGAAAATATCTTGGTGGTGCCGATGTATCCGCAGTTTTCCGGTAGTACCACCGGTACCATTTTGGACTATCTCGGGCGTTACAATGTCAACTTGCGCGACCCGGTTAATTTTCGTGCCATCAAGCATTACACCGACCACCCCCGCTATATTGAGGCCTTAGCGCGCAGTATTGAGAATTATTGGTCGCAGCATGGTAAAGCGGAGCATTTATTATTGAGTTTTCATGGCTTGCCCCAGGCCATGGCGGATAAGGGCGATCCCTATTGGGACCATTGCCATTTAACGGCAGCGTTGTTGCGTGAGGCCTTACAAGCGCAGGGGGTGCCCTTGGCAGTAAGTTTCCAAAGTCGCTTTGGCAAGGCCAAGTGGATTGGTCCCAGCACAGAAGAAACGGTTAGAAAATGCGCCCAAGCGGGTATCAAAAAACTTGATGTGATTTGCCCTGGGTTTAGTGTGGATTGCTTAGAGACCCTAGAAGAAATTGCCATGGGCTGTAAGGAAATCTTTGAACAAGAGGAAGGGGGCGAGGCGCTACGCTATATCCCATGCCTGAATGCCGAGGACGACTGGATGCATGCCTTGCAATCGTTGGTAGAAACGAACCTCCAAGGGTGGCGTTAAGCGCTTTAGCTCAAAAAGATTTACTTGATACCTTGAAAAAGGGCTAAGTCATACCATATACAAAGTATATTCGGTTGCAAAGTGACGCCGGACCTAGTAGGGCGATTGGTCGTGACTTTGCTTTTTGTTATTTATATTATTTCAGGAATGCTTTTATGACTGATAAGAACCAAGAGCAAGAGCAGCCTCAAACAACGGCTGAGCACCTCGTGAGTGAGGAGGAGTTAAGTCAAGCTGAGCCCATTACGGAAGAGGAATTGGCGGAGAGCTTGGGCGTTGAGACTGAGGAAGCGAGTGAGGATTTAGGCGCGATGGTGACTGAGCTGCAAAGCGAGGTCGCACGCTTACATGATGAGCTGTTAAGAGCCCGTGCTGAGGTTGAAAATATTCGCCGTCGCAGCGAGGAAGAAGTGTCTAAAGCACGTAAGTTCTCATTAAAGTCCTTTGCTGAGAGCTTGATTCCGGTACGTGATAGCTTAGAAGCTGCGTTAGCGCATGAGCAGCAATCTACTGAGAGCTATAAAGAGGGTACTGAGACCACCTTGCGTCAATTAACTCAAGCCTTTGAGCGCAATAGCTTAAAAGAAGTGGCGCCTGCCGTGGGTGATGTGTTTGATCCTAATGTGCATCAGGCCATTTCATCAGTCAGTGATCCAAACCATGCGGCCAATACTATTGTGCAAGTATTGCAAAAGGGCTATTGCCTCTCCGAGCGCGTGGTGCGTCCGGCGCTCGTTGTGGTTGCGGTATAAAAATTTATAAAAAATCTCTTGAAATACAAATTTTCAACCCTATCTTGTTTAGGTCAGAAATTAAATTGTTTTCGTAAGGAAAATTACATATGTCTAAAATTATTGGTATTGACTTAGGTACTACCAACAGCTGCGTCTCATTATTAGACGGTAAGCAAATCAAGATTATCGAAAATGCAGAGGGCGGTCGTACTATGCCATCCGTCGTGGCTTATTTACAAGACGGAGAGATTTTAGTCGGTGCGCCGGCCAAGCGTCAGGCAGTGACTAATCCTAAAAATACACTTTACGCAATTAAGCGTTTAATCGGTCGTCGTTTTGATGATGCCGAGGTACAAAAAGACATCCAAATCACCCCTTACCAAATCGTTAAGGCGGACAATGGTGACGCCTGGGTTGAGGTCAATGGTAAGAAAATGGCGCCGCCACAGGTGTCTGCTGAGGTACTTCGCAAGATGAAGGAAACGGCCGAAGCTTTCTTAGGTGAGCCGGTAACTGAAGCGGTGATTACCGTACCTGCCTACTTTAACGACAGTCAGCGCCAAGCCACTCAGGACGCTGGTCGTATTGCGGGTCTGGAAGTTAAGCGTATTATTAACGAGCCAACTGCGGCAGCCTTAGCCTTTGGTATGGACAAAGTAGACGCAGGCGATCGTAAGATTGCGGTGTTTGACTTAGGTGGTGGTACCTTTGACGTGTCAATCATTGAGATTGCCGACGTTGATGGTGATAAGCAGTTCGAAGTACTCTCGACTAACGGTGATACCTTCCTAGGTGGTGAGGACTTTGACCAGCGTATTATTGAGTACATCATCGATGAGTTCAAAAAGGAACAGGGCGTTGATTTATCTAAAGACGTATTGGCATTACAGCGTCTAAAAGAGGCGGCTGAAAAGGCTAAGATTGAGCTTTCTTCAACCACTCAAACAGACGTTAACTTACCATACGTGACGGCTGATGCTTCAGGTCCTAAGCACTTGAATATCCGCTTAACACGTGCCAAGTTAGAGGCTTTAGTTGAGGACTTGGTTGAGCGTACGCTTGAGCCTTGCCGTGTGGCGATTAAGGATGCCGGTATTAAGCTCTCTGAAATCGACGACGTGATCTTGGTTGGTGGTATGACTCGTATGCCAGCCGTTCAGGAAAAGGTGAAGGAGTTCTTTGGTAAGGATCCGCGTAAGGATGTGAATCCAGATGAAGCAGTAGCGCAGGGTGCAGCCCTACAGGGTTCGGTCTTATCGGGTGATCGCACTGACGTTCTTTTATTAGACGTTACGCCATTATCCTTAGGTATTGAAACCTTGGGCGGTGTGATGACTAAGATGATTGAGAAAAACACAACCATCCCAACGCGTCACCAGCAAACCTTCTCAACTGCGGATGATAACCAGCCTGCGGTTACCATTAAGGTGTACCAAGGTGAGCGTGAGATTGCTTCAGGTAATAAGCTCTTAGGTGAGTTTAACCTAGAGGGTATCCCGCCGGCACCGCGTGGTTTACCTCAGATTGAAGTGACCTTTGATATTGACGCTAACGGTGTGTTACACGTTTCAGCGAAGGATAAGGGTACTGGTAAGGAAAATCAGGTGACCATTAAGGCCAACTCCGGTTTATCGGATGAGGAAGTTGAGCGCATGATTAAAGACGCGGAGGCCAATGCCGAAGAGGATAAGCGCACCGCTGAATTAGTCAGTGCACGTAACCAGGCAGACGTTTTAGTGCACAGCACTCGCAAGTCTTTACAGGAGTACGGCGACAAGCTGGAGGCTTCTGAAAAAGAAGCGATTGAGAGCGCTATCAAGGACTTGGAAGAAGCGATCAAGGGTGACGATAAGGCTGCCATTGATGCGAAGACTGAGGCCCTAGGCGTTGCTTCTCAAAAGCTTGGCGAAAAGATGTACGCTGATATGCAAGCGCAAGCGGCGGCTCAACAGGGCGCAGCGGGTGCGGATGCTCAGCCACAGGACGAGAATGTCGTCGACGCTGACTTCAAAGAAGTAAAGCGTGAAGACTAAGTAGTCTTGGCTTAAGAAAATGCTCCCAGCACGGTTCTTTCCTTGCGGGAGCATTTTGTTTGTAAAAATACAAAGGTTAAATTCAAATGGCAAAAGCTGATTATTATGAATCCTTAGGCCTCGGTAAAAACGCAACGGAAGACGAGATTAAAAAGGCCTTCCGTAAACTCGCCATGAAGTACCACCCCGATCGTACCCAAGGGGATAAGGCGGCAGAAGAAAAGTTTAAAACGATCAAAGAGGCCTACGATGTGCTTTCCGACCCGGAAAAGAAGGCAGCCTACGATCGTTTTGGTCATGCCGGCGTTGATCCGAATGCAATGGGCGGTGGTGCAGGTTTTGATGACTTGGGTGATATTTTTGGCGGTATTTTTGGCGATATCTTCGGTCAGAGTGGTGCCCGTCAAAGCGGTCCGCGTGTAAGTCGCGGTGCGGATTTGCGTTATCGCATGGAGATTACGCTTGAACAGGCAGCTGCAGGCTATAAGACCGAGATCCGTGTACCGAGTTGGGAAATTTGTGAGACCTGTCACGGTAGCGGCGCCAAAGAGGGTACTGAGCCGACCACATGTAGTATGTGTCATGGTAGCGGGACCATGAATGTGCGTCAAGGCATTTTCCATATGCAGCAGACGTGTCCTAAATGTCACGGTTCTGGCAAGGAGATTAAGGATCCTTGTAAAACATGTGACGGTGTGGGTCGCGTACGCAAGCATAAAACCTTGGCCGTGGACATTCCTGCTGGTATTGACAGCGGCATGCGTGTACGCTCTGCTGGCAATGGCGAACCGGGCGAAAATGGCGGCCCTCCGGGTGATTTATACATTGATGTATTGATTAAACCGCATGATATCTTTACCCGTGATGGCGATGATTTGCATTGCGAAGTACCGCTGTCTTTTGTTACCGCGGCACTGGGTGGTACGCTAACCGTTCCAACCCTTAACGGTAAGGGCGAGATTAAAATCCCTGAAGGCACACAAACTTCCAAGGTGTTCCGCCTACGTGGCAAGGGTATTAAGGGTGTTCGTGCTGGTTACCCGGGCGATTTATATTGTCATGTGGTGGTTGAAACCCCGGTGCGTCTAAGTGATGAGCAAAAAGACTTACTCAAGAAGTTTGCTGATTCTGTGGAAAAAGATGCAGATAAGCATTCACCGCAAAATAAGTCTTGGGGCGATCGCTTAAGAAATTTTTTCAATTAATGATTCAATAAATCAAAAGCCTCTTTTGTATACTAAGCAAAAGAGGCTTTTCTTATCAATGAAGGAGTGGCTAATGATGAAAGCGATTGAGATTAAGGGAGCGGGTGGTCCTGAGGTATTGCACGTGTGCGAGCGCGAAAAACCATCACTCAAGGCTGGTGAGGTGTTAATTCGAGTCAAGGCGGCCGGTATTAATCGCCCCGATGTGGCGCAACGTCAAGGTAGCTATCCTCCTCCTAAGGGCGCTTCCGATCTGCCCGGTTTAGAGGTAGCAGGGGTGATTGTTGAGGGTGATCTGAGCGGCACGAATCTCAACATCGGTGATGCGGTCTGTGCCTTAACACCGGGTGGCGGTTATGCAGAATATGTCGCAACGCCCGCCGCACATTGCCTACCCATTCCGCAGGGCTTAAGCATGGTTGAGGCCGCTGGTTTGCCCGAGACTTACTTTACGGTGTGGGTGAATGTCTTTGACCGCGCGGGCTTAGCTGAGGGCGAAACTTTACTGGTTCACGGGGGTGCAAGCGGTATTGGTACGACAGCGATTCAAATCGCTAAGGCAATGGGTCATACGGTGTATGCAACGGCAGGTTCAGATGAGCGCGTGCAAGCGATTGAAGCCTTGGGTTGTGATAAGGGCATTAACTATAAAACTCAGGACTTTGTTGATGTGATTGCTGAACTGACAAATAAGCGAGGCGTGGATGTGATCCTGGATATGGTCGCCGGTGATTATATTAGTAAAAATATCCGTTGCTTGGCGGAAGATGGTCGTTTATCAATGATTGCGATTATGGGTGGTCGTATGGGCGAGCTGGATGCAGCGCGGCTTGTGTTTAAACGACTGACCGTCACTGGCTCCAGTCTCAGACCGCGGAGCGATGAATATAAGGCAAAAATTGCCCGTGCGCTGCAAGAAAAGGTCTGGCCATTGATTGAGGCAGGGAAGATTAAGCCGGTGGTGCATGCGGTACTTGATTATCAAGAGATTCGCCAAGCGCATGAAATGATGGATGCGGGTGAGCAAATCGGTAAAATTATCATCACTTTTCCGGACAGCGAATAGATTTTCAAGCTATAATTACGGGTTATCTTGGAATACCGAATTACTAATTCATTAATAGTGACTGTGACTGATCATCATCTTAATGCGCTTGCCACCACGCCCCAAATCCTTAGGGATGGTCGAGGCGGTCGATTAATTCTTGGCAACTGGAAAATGCACGGTAGTATTAAAGAAAACCGTGAGTTAATGCGTCGATTATTAGAGGGGGCGGAGGCGCTACCTGCCGCTGTGGCGTTAGGTGTCTGTGTGCCGTTTCCCTATTTGGCCCAAGCCAGAGAGTTGCTCTACGCCAGTGATATTAGCTGGGGCGCGCAGGATGTGAGTTGTCATGCGCAGGGCGCCTATACAGGTGAGGTTTCGGCGCAAATGCTATGCGATTTTGGCGCCACTTGGGTGTTGGTTGGTCATTCGGAGCGTCGCACCATGCACGGTGAGACCAGCGCACAGGTTGCCGAAAAGGCACAAAAAGCACTTAAGCGTGGTTTGACGCCGGTCGTCTGTGTGGGGGAATCCTATAAAGCGCATGAGGATGGTGCTGCTTTGGAGGTGATCCGTGAGCAGCTTAAACCAATCTTAGCCTTAGGTGCTGAGCAGGTATCAAAGATGGTCATTGCCTATGAGCCGATCTGGGCCATTGGTACAGGACTGACAGCGACACCCGAGCAGGCGCAGACAGTGCATGCCTATATTCGTTCCCTGCTAGAGGCAATTGGGGTGTCAGAACTATTTATTTTATACGGTGGTAGTGTAAAGCCGGATAATGCTGCCAGTTTATTTGCCATGCCAGATATTAATGGTGCCTTAGTCGGTGGTGCATCACTGGATGCCAAGGATTTTTTAGCGATTGCTAACGCTGGCTTAAAGTAGTATCCGGCTGCGGTTTTGCATGTCGTGTTATTTGTTTTTAATTTTTAAAGTTTTGAGCTAATTGCTCTTATTCCTTCGTTGGAGTTTTTAATGCCGTCATTTATTTTTCCAGTATTGATTGTGGTGCAAGTGATTGCTGCTTTTGCCGTGATTGTTCTTGTCATGTTGCAACAAGGCAAGGGCGCTGATATGGGTTCGGCGTTTGGTAGTGGTTCTGCAGGTAGTATTTTCGGTTCTGCCGGTGCCTCAAACTTTTTCTCTCGCATGACCAAGTGGGCTGCCATCATCTTCTTTATTTGTACTTTAGGTTTAGCCTATATTGGTAGCACTTCAATGGCACCGACGCAATCCTCGGGTGGCACTGATGCTGGCTTGATGGAGCAGTATAATGAGCTTCCGGTCGCTCCAGGCGCTAGTGGTGCCAGTGTACCTGCAACGCCAGATGCGACGGATAGTGCTGTTCCAGCAGCACCGTCTATGGCTACGCCGGTAGCGCCAGCAACAGAAAACACGACTCCAGCTACTGAGTAGTCGCCGTTAATAATGGTGTGTGGTTTTTTTGCTGATCACGCGCTTTTAAGCAGGTAGATTTTGGGTGATGGCGGAAATTAAGCCTTGCGGAATCGCCAAAGCCATGATAGAATCTACCTCTTTATCGCAAGATAAAAATTCAATCATCTACATAATTGCTCACGTGGTGGAATTGGTAGACACGCTACCTTGAGGTGGTAGTGGCGAGAGCCTTGGGAGTTCAAGTCTCCCCGTGAGCACCATCAGTCAAATTTACTCCCCTTTTATTCCCTTTAAAAATCTTCAATAAGACCCATGAAATCAAAGGGTTGTGGTATTTTTGCAGCTTAAATTTCTGTAATTTCCTTTAAGTTTTTTTAGTCTTATTTTGGGCTATTCCCATAAATTTGTTGGGATCATAAACTGTTGATCCCAACACTTTATAAAATTAATAAAATGATTTATGGTGTGCATCACGGTAGAGAGTTATGCTGGGTCATTGCACCTATCTGGTCGGATAAGGAGCGACAGGAGTTCATTGATTGGCTTGCGTGCAATCCTGAAGTTGGTGACGTTATTCCGGGTTCTGGTGGTTTACGTAAAGTACGTTGGGGAAAACAAGGCTCTGGCAAACGGGGTGGTGTAAGAGTTATCTATTTCAACCCGTCCGTAGGTGAAATAACATTACTAATAGCGTACACAAAAGCAAAATTCGACAACCTTTCTACTGAGTTTTTGCTTAAACTGAAAAATGAGGTGTCCAAATGCATGATAAAGAGATGAAACAGTTTGAAGAAGACCTTCTTCAATCCGTAAGAGAAATGAAAAACCGGAAGTTTGCTTCATCAACCAAAGTCAATGTGACAGAAGTCACTAAAGCTCGTATCAATGCAGGTTTATCTCAAGACTCTTTTGCCAAATTGATGGGGATTTCCATTCGCACCTTGCAAGAATGGGGGCAAGGTAGACGAAAACCCAGTGGTGCTGCGCAAACATTGTTAAAAATAGCTAATCGGTATCCAGAGGTATTACGTGAGTTAAACGGTGTATGACCCCCATTTTTAGGAACACCTTTTGTGGAATGATATGGATTTTAAACCGCTTTAAGTTGCGGGGGTACGCCTCCTATAGTCATGGCAGGCTGTACGTTATTCTCTGGGTCACTATATCAGGCTACACAAAGGCTCCCGTATACTCAACTTATATATCTACGGAACGATAACTGATTATGCAAAAAACACCCCAGCATGTCTCTAAGTTCGTAAGACTCTTTATTTTTTTAGTTTTTTTTATTCTTACTTTTTTATTGCTTGCCCCTATTTACTCTTGGCTTGGTGATTTGTTTCTGGCGGAAAGTGTTTTATGGTTTACCATAAAGTTCGGTTTGGGGGATGTTAGTTATTTTGGTTTTTTGGTATTAATAGCCATTAATTTGATACCAGCACTAGTAAGCTATAAGTTATTCTTGTATTTGCATTCTCGTAAATTAGCCAGTTGTGATAAATGTTATCGGTAATGATTTAGGGGATGGTTACCCTCAAACTAGCAAATCACGTTCCGTACAGTGTTTACTGGCTAGCAAATTATCCCTCATTTGAAGCATCTGCTTATGTCTGTTATAATCATCATGTTAGTATCAGTACTAGTATTGATTGATGCTATGTAATTATCTTACGCTGCAGAGATTTGCGGCGATCAGTTAGGGTGTTGTTAGTGCCCTGTCAAATTTTTTCTATTAATCAGTAATCACACGCTCTGATGTAGATAGCATAGAGCGTATAAATAATTGGTGGTATCTTATTTTGAATAAACGTAAAACGAGAATTGCTATTTTAGGTGCGGGTCCAAGTGGTTTAGCCCAACTACGTGCGTTTGAGGCGTTGCGTAAAGCAGGCGTCACCGATTTGCCAGAAATTGTCTGTTATGAAAAACAAAATGACGTGGGCGGTATGTGGAACTACACATGGCGTACAGGTCTTGATAAAAACGGCGAACCCGTGCACGGGAGTATGTACCGTTATCTGTGGTCTAACGGTCCTAAAGAGTGTTTAGAGTTTGCGGACTACTCTTTTGATCAGCATTTTGATCAACCAATTCCTTCTTATCCGCCGCGTGAGGTGCTTAAAGACTACATCATGGGACGTCTAGATAAACGTGCGATCTTTAATTATATCCGTTTCGAGTGCCCTGTACGTTGGGTGACCTTTGATGATGAAACCCAACTGTTTACCGTAACGGTAATGAATCACAAAACCGGTGAGCAAGAATCTGAAGAGTTTGATTATGTAATTGTTGCCACAGGTCATTTCTCTACTCCAAATATGCCTTATTATGAGGGTTTGGAGCAGTTCCCTGGTCGTGTTTTGCATGCTCATGACTTCCGTGATGCCTTAGAATTTGAAGGCAAGGATGTATTATTAGTGGGCGGTAGTTATTCGGCAGAAGATATTGGTTCACAATGTTATAAGTATGGTGCCAAGACAGTTACTATCAGTCAGCGCAGCGGCACGTTTGGTTATGAATGGCCTGAAAGCATTTTTGAAAAGCCGGGTTTAGATCGTATTGAAGGTAATGTGGTTTATTTTACGGATGGTAGTAGTCAGCCATTTGATGCCATTATTATGTGTACCGGCTATATTTTCCACTTCCCATTCTTACCGGATGAGCTGCGTTTGGAGACGCATAACTGTTTGTATCCAGATAACCTTTATAAGGGTATCTTTTTCCAAAGTAATCCAAAGTTGATGTACTTAGGCATGCAGGATCAGTGGTTCACATTTAATATGTTTGATACCCAAGCTTGGTATGCGCGTGATTTCATGATGGGTAAAATTGAATTGCCGGATGAAGCCACTCGTCGTAAAGACATTGACTCATGGTTAGCACGTCACGAGTTGTTGGATACGGATGAAAAGTCAATTGACTTCCAAGCAAGCTACATTCAAGATTTGTTAGAAGCAACCGATTATCCAAGTTTTCCAGTTCATGAGCAGGCTGAGTTATTCAAGCGCTGGTTACAGGATAAACAGGCTGATATCATGGGCTTTAGAAATAAGTCTTATCCTTCAGCAATTACTGGAACAATGGCAGCTCAGTTGCCAAGACCTTGGTTAGAGATTAAGGACGATTCGCTTGAAGGGTTTATGTCGTTGAAGTTTAAAAAAGCGAGCTAATCCTCAGATCGATTATATAAAGCATTTTGCCTTATTGACTTCTATTGACAAATGGATTCCGGAGTAAGTACATCATTTTATTTACTCCGGATTTTTTGTACGTCACTGGTCAATTGTTCGCAGGTGCTTTAGTGCTTACCAGGATCGCCATGATATAGGCAGCAAAACAGTCAGTCTGTGAATACAATTTAACTGTGGAAGCCTTGCTACTTGTTGAAGTGCGGGTTGCTTTGATGAAATAGGAGCGTGAGTTGAATCGATCCATAGTCCATCAGTTAAGCATTCGTCCGCTTAAGCAAGAAGAGCTAGTAGATGCCGTGGCAATTTGTGCGCAGGCCATGCGTGATAACCCATTACATACAAAGGTATTTGGGCAGGCTGAAGAAAAACGCCAGCGTCGACTGCAACGTTTCTTTCCCGGGATGCTCGCCTATGTGGCGCGTAAAGGTTGCTTGTACGGCGCCTTTGTTGAGCGGCGTTTAGTCGGGGTACTTGGGGTTTTGGCCCCTGGGCATTGTAGCCCCTCACTTATGGATATGATGCGGCTACTACCTTCGATGGTGTTTTCAAATAGCTTGTTAGGGCAATTGCGCTTGGCTATCTGGCTAGGCAGTTGGGCTAAACTACACCCCCGTAGCCCGCATTGGCACTTGGGTCCCCTGGCTGTTGATCCAGCTTGGCAAGGGCAGGGTATTGCTCGACAATTATTGACGCGGGCTTGTGAGCAGGCCGAGCTGCGGGCACCAAGTGCTCCCCTCTATTTAGAAACTGATAAACCAGAAAATGTACGCTATTATAAACGTATTGGTTTTTATACGCTAGACAGCCCACGGATTTTAGGCACTCAAAGCTGGTTGATGCTTAGATTTAACAGTGTCGAGCAACGTTAGCCCTGACAGCTCTCAGCGGCAGCTAGCGGTCAAGGCTAGAGCAGTGCGAGCTCCTAAGTGATTGTTTTAAATCCAATGCAACGTGGGGCTTATTGCTTTTTAGTCGGCGTATAAATCATCGTGCCGACTACGCGCCGCAAGATTGGCAGAATGATTAGAACTAATGGAAAGGCGATTAACCAAGACTGAAGCCAGTTATTGAGCCATATTGGAAAAATGCCATCTACCAAGCCCAAATTTTTAATGGTGTTGTAAGCTGAAACAACCCCACTCATAATGCCTGATAATAATAACGGCATTAACCAATGGATGCTGCTTGCAGGTAATTTTGGCAATAAGCCAAAAAAGAAATGCGTATGTTTCTTCATAGTAAATATGAGTTAAAAATTAATTAAACGGATAATGCGTAGGCCGACTATGCCTATGAACGATCATAGGATAATGACAAATTTTTAGTTGTCGCACACCGCTCTATACTAGGTATTTTAATCCTTGTTAGTGAGAATTTCAGTTATTTATTAGACTTGACTAATGTTGATAGGCTTACATTGCTAAACTATAGGGAATTTAAACAGTGAATCACAGGGGTAGCATGACTAAAAGCTTAGTAAGACCAATGTTGATAGCTTTATTCTTAGCTGCGATGGCTTATTCTTTTTCGCAAAGTGAGCCATGGTTAGTATTGAGCTATGGCTTAGCCCTGTTTATTTTTGGCTTGCAATGCATCAAAGAGGGTTTACAAAATAGTGTGGGTGGCGCTTTTGAACGGTTTTTGGTCTATAGTACAGCGACTAAATTAAAAGGCTTTGCTTTCGGCGTTGTATCCACTTTTTTCTTGCAATCCAGTACGCTCGTCTCCTTGCTGACCATGGCATTTTTAAGTACCGGCATGATTGGCTTGGTGAGTGGTATTGCTATTAACTTAGGGACTAATATCGGGGCCACGAGTGGAATTTGGTTGTTGGCCTTGATTGGCCACAATGTGAGTCTAGGTGCCGTGGCGGTGCCCATGCTTGTGTTTGGGGTTTTCTTTAGTTTGCTTGAGGGTAAGTATAAGTTTTTCGGTCGTGTTTTAGTTGGTATTGCCCTGATTTTTTTTGGGATTGATGCCATCAAGTTGAGTTTTGATAATATCGACAATCAGTTGTTAATGCAATCGATTACGGTGAGCGGTATTGCGCAAATTATGTTGTTTAGTGGGGTGGGTTTGCTTGTCACGATGGCTTTGCAATCCTCTCATGCGACCTTAATTTTAACCTTGGCCTTATTAGGCAGTGAGCAAATTGCTTTGATGCAAGCCTTTGCGATTGCCCTTGGCTCCAACTTAGGGAGTAGTGTGACAACCAGCTTGGTTGGCATGTTGGGTAACGATCGCAAGGGGCGGCGGCTAGCCCTGGCACATTTGATTTTTAATATCGTCACGGTGATGCTAGGACTGTTATTATGGGTGCCGATAGTTAGTGTAGTAAGCTATATCAGCGAGAAAACGGGGATGAATCATTTGCTGCAATTGGCGTTTTTTCATACCTTAGTTAACTTTGTAGGGCTATTAGTGTTTTGGCCGTGGCAGGATCATTTTGCGCATTTTCTCTACCGACTGTTACCGGATAAGACTGAGCCGATTTTAGCTGACAATGAATTTAAAACGGTGGGCGCAATTTACCTTCAAGCGAATATGTTACGTTCAGGTGAGACGGCTTATCGTGCTGTGTTCCAAGAGCTACAACATTTTAGCTCCTTATGCTTAGAGGTGATTTGTCATGTGTTATTTATTCCGCCAGCCGATCTGCGCCGTAACGCTGGCAAGGGTGCGGTATGTGCTCATACGGTGAGTGAGCCAGTCGGTCCATTTAAGTTAAATGCCCGAGCACTCTATGAAGCTCAAATCAAGCCTATTTATAGTGATTTGCTGGACTTTATGAGCAAAATGGATATTGATAGTGAGCTTCATCAAGAGCGATTAAAAGAAGCTAACATCGTGATGTTGCGCATGGTCGATATCATCAAAGATGCAAAGCATCTACAAAAAAACATGCAAATCTATTTACAAAACCACGACGCTGCTCCCCATCATGAGTACCTCAAATTAAGACAATACCTGTTCAAGGTTTTATGCTTAGCTCAGCACATGATTATGACTAAAGCAGATACAGAGGCCTGGCCTAATATGATGAATGAGTTACAGCGGCAGATTCAAAAACTTGACGAATTTCGCGCACGTGCCATGCAAAAATTGCGTCACAATGAATTAGATGGTTGGCAAACTTCTTCCTTGATGAATGATAGTCGCTATGCCAGAGACATTGGCAATGGTTTGATGGAAATTCTGCAAATGCCCTTAAATGCACCACCAGCTGTCGCTGAGGAGGAAATGACACTTAACGCGCGCAAGGAGCAGGGCAGGAAAGCCGAGCTGATGAATAGCGTTAATCACGATGATTAAAAAATAGGGTGAGCTTATCTACGAGGGACTGATAGTGTGGTAGGTGGGTGATAGCGTGTATATGCTTGCCTAGTCAGTCAAAGTGGCTGCTAGCTATGTTAAGCTTAGTTTGTATTGTTTTACTCAGCCATAAGTTAAATTCCTTATGAAAAAAATCCTTAGTCTTTTCTTTGCTATGATTGCACTCATTAGTCTGACGGCTTGTACGAGTAATTCGGGCAAGCCTAGGGTGTCTGCGGGGGCGAGCCATTCAGTGCCGTTTACTGTGGGTTCTGATACGCCCGCTTGGATCACTAACGCAATCAGGTTTTATCCATGGTCTAGCGGGCGTAAGATCCGAGTGTCAACAGGTGTGTCTGTCAAACCCACGAAAAATACCAATGCGGGTGTGGGCATTGATTGGTAGTTTCCGCGTGTGCAGGAATGAAGTCAGCTTGACAGTAAAAAAATAGCGTGTTAAATTACTTATAACTACATTAGCTATTACTAATGTTATTCACTTTAACTGAGTTATTCTAGTTTGATTTTACTAACAATGCTTCAAGGAGTGCAGTATGAGTTATAAGGAATTAACCCAGGTCGTTTCTGGTAATTTACGCGATTTAAAGCAGGGCAATCCTGAGCTTATGAAAGGCTTTGCTGCCCTATCATCTGCCGCGACCAAAGCAGGTGCACTAGATGAGAAAACCAAGGAGTTATTAGCCTTAGCCATTGCTATTGCGATTCGTTGCGATGACTGTATCGCTTTCCATACGCAAGCTTGTATTCGCTTAGGTATGAGTAAAGAAGAGTTAGAGGAGTTGGTTGGGGTAGCTGTCATGATGGGTGGTGGCCCATCGCTCATGTACGGCAGCCATGCAATTGCTGCTTTTAAGGAGTTCTCCGCAGCGTAATCAGCAATGAGTTGTTACGGGCTTTGTACCTACCACAGACACTAAAAAGGGTGAGGTTTAGACCTCACCCGATTCAAAACACTTCCTAGCACCAGAAACTACTGGGCACCGAGTAACTCAGGTAAACCGAGTGAAACGATCGGCACATAGGTAATGACCATTAGGAATGTCAATAAAATCAGCAACCATGGCATGGCAGCCTTGATTGTTTTAGTTACTGGCATACCGGTGACGGCAGAGCTGACAAATAAGTTCAGACCGACCGGTGGGGTAATGAGACCGATTTCCATATTGACGACCATGATGATACCGAAGTGAATCGGATCAATGCCTAGTTCCACTGCAATAGGGAAGAAAATCGGCGCCATAATTAAAATAATCGCTGATGGCTCCATAAAGTTACCAGCAACCAAGAGCACCAAGTTCACGACAATCAAGAACATCCAGGGCTCTAAGCCAAGTCCTAATACCCATTGCGAGATGAGTTGAGGGATTTGCTCAGTGGTCAGTACATGGGCAAAAAGCATGGCGTTAGCGATGATGAACATCAGCATCACGGTCATTTTGCCTGAGTCTAGCATCACGCGTGGTAAGTCTTTAAAGCCCATATCCTTGTACACAAAGAGAGCAATAAAGGCTGAATAAACTGCCGCCACAGCTGCTGCCTCAGTCGGGGTATACATACCGGAGTAAATACCGCCCAGAATAATCACAATCAGCAACAAGCCCCACAGGGATTTTCTTAAGGCCACGAGCCATTCGCGGAGGCTGGCACGAGGTTGTGCTGGGAGGTTTTTAACGCGCGCTACGATATAAATGGCTACCATCAGTGCAGCCCCCAGTAACAGTCCTGGTACCACACCCGCAATAAACATTTTACCCACGGATTGCTCAGTAGCAGCCGCATAGACCACCATCACGATGGAGGGTGGAATCAAAATACCTAGTGTACCGGCGTTACAAATAATCCCTGCACCGAACTCAATTGGATAGCCGGAGCGTACCATACCGGCGATCGCAATAGAACCCACGGCAGCTACCGTGGCTGGGCTGGAGCCTGATAGCGCAGCAAAAAGCATACATGCGAGCACCGAACCGATGGCTAAACCACCGCGCACATGACCTACACATGCATTAGCAAAGTCAATTAAGCGTCGAGCCACCCCACCGGTCGTCATAAAGGCGCCCGCAATTAAAAAGAAGGGAATCGCCAGTAGGGTATAGTGTTCAGAGGTTTCAAACATCTTGATCACTAATCCACGCACGGTGTCAGGACTAAAGAACATGATGGTAATGGCACTAGACAGACCTAGTGAAATAGCAATGGGCACACCGATTAGCATCAAGCCGAAAAGCAAAGCGAATAAAACTAGTACTGTCATTACTTCTTCTCCATGACGACATCCGTGTTGTTCGCGTGACGCTGTGTGGAGAGTTCCTCGACCGCGTCTCTAGCTTCATCCGCCAGCCCCAGATCATCTTGCTGACCGGTAATTAAGCGGTAGCCGATTTCTAAATAGCGGATAATAAATAGTAAAAAACCAATCGGCACAATGATCGTGACATGCCAACGAGCGACGCCGAAGCGGTCAAGACCATTGGTTAGGGTGCCATATTTATAAAAGGTATAAACCCACTCTAAGCTGGCTTCAAACATGATGCCGCCATAGAGTAAGCAGGCGCTTAAGCCAATAAAGGCCAGAATACGTCGTGTGCGTGTATCGAATAATTTAATCAGTGCATCTACGCCCAAGTGACCACCGACGCGAACGCCATAGGACATGCAGAAAAAGATGAGCCAGGCAAAGCAGATGGCAGTGAACTCATTGGCCCAGTTAAAAAATGTGGCGGTATCCATAATGAAGTCGCCAATCGTATCAAAAAAATCACCTGCAGCCGTGTCTACAAACCAACCGCCTAGCCCATACAAAGGTACGTAGAGGTTATTAAACATGGTGTAGAAAAAAGTCACAAGTGTCATCGCAGAAAGAATAAATACGATCAGAAATTTTTCAGTTTTCTGCCATAATAAATCCATTTTGCGGTAGGTATGACTAAACATAAAGTTTTCCTTTACCTAATAGCTAGAAATTTGTGATGCTGCTGTTGCAGCGATTGATATGCGTTATGAGTTGTATAAAAAATGCCCCCTGAGTTGTTTGATAGCTTAGGGGGCATTCATTCACCACGTGATCGAGTGCTTATTTTTTGTTAGCGTCTACGGCTGCTTGAATTAAATCAGCGCCGATTTCACCCTCGAACTTCTTCCATACCGGTTGTACAGCTTCACGCCATTGCTCACGCTCTTCAGGCGTTAGCGTGATGATTTCGGTTGTGCCTGCATTAAGGATATTTTGCTTATCACCGTCGTTTAGCTCTTTAGCCATTTTGTTAACCTCAACAGTGACTTCCTTTAATACATCTTCAAGGGCAGTACGAACATCGCTGTCTAAGCCGTTCCAGAACTTAGTATTGGTGATAACCATATAGTCAATCAAACCGTGATTTGACTCAGTAATGTACTTCTGCACCTCATGCATTTTTTGAGAATAGATATTGGAATAGGGATTCTCAGCGCCGTTAACTACACCTGTTTGTAGTGATTGATAAACCTCAGCGAAAGCGATTTTACGAGGGTTAGCGCGCAATGCTTTAAACTGCTCTTCAAGGACATTAGAAGCCTGTACACGGAAGCGTAGACCACGCGCATCACGCGGTACACGTAGCGGCTGGTTAGCAGATAACTGCTTCATACCATTGTGCCAGTAGGTTAAACCGGTGATGTTCTTATCTTCCATGCTTTTTAAGAGGCTTTGACCAGCTTCACTTTGTTGGAAACGGTCAAGGGCATCAATATCTTCAAATAAGAAGGGTAAATCGAAAATCTGGATTTTCTTCTGGAAATGCTCAAACTTAGCTAAAGAAGGTGCTAATAACTGTACGTCACCAGAGAGTAGGGCATCCATCTCCTGACCGTCACCATATAAGGAAGAGTTAGAGTAAACCTCCACTTTGACCTTATCGCCTAGGCGCTCCTCTGCTTTTTGCTTAAATAATAAGGCGCCTTTACCCTTAGGGGTTGAGTCGGCTACAACGTGAGCGAATTTAATCACAACGGGTGATTGTGCTTGTGCTGTCCCCATAAAGCCTGCCATTGATAATGCAACAGGCAACACGAGCGCTTTAAAAATTTTTTTCATGTGTTTAATACTCCATCCTTAGTGTAAATAAAAGTCGCAAACTCAATGCAACATTGCAAGATGTACATTTGATTACGACTTGAAACCTTAATCATAACTGATTCTAGCTGTAGTTTTCAAAATTTTCTTAATCTGCTGATCTTGCTCAAGGATTCAGGGCAAATCAAGAATATACACGCTAAAATTTTCCCTGAGTTTTGTATTATCAAAGTCGGTCTTGCAGTTTTTTGTAGTAATATCCAATAAAGTGTGTGTTTTATAGCTAAGAAATTCTTAATTGTTAAATTAGTCTGATTGAGGCTTGACATCTTGTTTTATTGATAATATAATCTTTTTCTTAGGTTGTTAGAGGCTCTTTAGCTCAGTTGGTTAGAGCGACGGAATCATAATCCGCAGGTCCCCCGTTCGAGTCGGGGAAGAGCCACCAAACACCTCATATGCGCCCGTAGCTCAGTTGGATTAGAGTGCTTGGCTACGAACCAAGAGGTCGTGGGTTCAATTCCTGCCGGGCGCGCCAGATTATAAGCCCTCATAGCATTTGTTATGAGGGTTTTTTCATTATGTTTTAGGATAATAAGCGCTTATCCGCTTTTAGAAACGATTAACGATTAACGGTCCCAGTATTTACTCAGGACCGTTACTCTTTGTGCTATCTTAATCTAGTTTGATGGCTGCAGATTTAATCATTTCTTGGTATTTTGCTAATTCCTCTTTAGCATAATTAGTGAAATCTTGGGCGCTACCAGGTTCTAAATCAGAGGCCATATTGCGCATCTGCTGTTGTACACGCTCATCTTTCATACCTTCTGCGTAGGCTTGGTTGAGTTTTTCGATAATAGCTTCCGGTGTGCCGGCCGGCGCAACCACACCAAACCAGGTGGAGATATCGAAATTCGCAATGCCACTTTCTTCAAGTGTCGGTACCTCACTTAAAAAACTACTGCGTTCGGTGGTCGTAACGGCCAAGGCGACGACTTCATCTGCTTTAATTTGTGGGAGTGACGATGCTAGATTATCAAACATGAGTTGCGTTTGATTAGCTAATAGCGCCATTTTGGCGGGGTTTGCACCTTGGTAGGGGATATGCAGCATATCCACCGCCGCACGCTGTTTAAATAATTCGCCAGCCAAATGACCAGCACTGCCATTACCACCCGAAGCGTAGTTAACTTTATCACCATGTTGTTTTAGATAATCAACTAAGGTCTGGACATCGTTGATGCCATTTTCAGTAGCAAACTTTTTATTTAGAATGAGCACATTTGGCACATTGGATAAAAGTATCACCGGCGCAAAGTCTTTGCTCGGGTCAAAGGGCATTTTTTGATAGAGCCAAGGATTAATCGCCATGGTTGCAACCGCTCCCATGCCTAGGGTATAGCCATCGGCTTTGGCTTGAGGAACACTTGCTAAACCCACATTGCCACCGGCGCCGGCTTTATTTTCAACGATCACATTTTGGCCAAGCGTTTCTTGGACTCGCTCACCTAATTGACGGGCGGCTGCATCCAATGGGCCACCCGCTGCGTAGGGCACCACAAAATGAATGACTTTATTAGGATAATTGCTAGCTTCATCGGCTAGGGCAGGGGCATTTGTTAGGCATAAACCTACGCCAAGCGCTGTGAGTGTTAAGCGTTTTAAGAAATTACGTTTGTGATTGTTCATATCGAGTTTCCTAGATTCTGTCTGATTAGTTTTTACCGGTGCTACCAAAGCCGCCGCTGCCGCGATCGCTTTGATTGAATTCATCGACCACACGGAATTGTACTTGATGCACTGGCACCACCACCAATTGTGCTAAACGTTCCATCGGTTCAAGCCTAAAGCTTTGCTGACTGCGATTCCACACGGAGACCATCAGCTCACCCTGGTAGTCAGAGTCGATTAAACCGACCAAATTACCTAAAACAATCCCATGCTTATGACCTAAACCGGAGCGCGGTAAAATCATGGCTGCATAGCCAGGATTATCCAAATGGATGGCTAAGCCAGTGGGGATAAGCTCGGTTTGGCCTGGTGCTAGGACTATGGCTTCATCAATACAAGCTCGTAAATCGAGACCGGCAGAGCCAGCGGTGGCATATTGAGGCAGTTGCTGCTCCATGCGTTTATCGAGAATCTTCAGATTGACTAACATGCTTTAATACCTATGTTAAGTTTAACGAATTGCTTTATATTTAAAAAATCGCTATACCTGGCAGCATATACAGTGGCGGCCAAATCACAGCAGAGCAAAAATTAGCGAGTTGAAATTTGTAAAATGGTACCCGTAATACGCCCGCTACTGTGGGTACACTTGAACGTAAGGGACCTAAAAAGCGTCCAAAAAAAACCGCATAAATACCGAATTTACGAAATAGTAGATGAGAACGTAAAATCACATTGCGGTAACGTTGATAAATCCGGGCATGAAGCAGCCCAGGACGCACTTTACGACCAATGGTGTAGGAGATGTTATCACCCAAAAAGCAGCCGATGGAGGCAGCCACACTAATTGGCCAAAAGGGTAGCGCATCCGCCCCGATGAGGGCACCGGTCGCTACGAGGATGACCGTTGCAGGCATCAGCAGACCAATCACAAAAATGGATTCTAGCAAAGCCACCATGCCAATAAGGGGTGGTGCCCAGGCCTTATTTTGAGCAATAAAATTCAAGAATAAATCAACATATGCTTGCATTAGTTACCTTGAGCGATAGCGCCGGGCGATTTCTGCAACCAAGGCAGCGGCAGCAGCTGGTTTTGACGCTGGCTGCATCTCGCTGACGCCACTATCAGCAAACAGCACAAAGCGAGTGCTATCCCTATCCATGACGTCTTGCGCTAGATTACCGACCACCAGAGGTAGCTTTTTACGTTGACGCTTGGCTTCGGCGTATTCGTATAAATTATCCGTTTCGGCAGCAAAGCCGATGGGCCATGGGCCGTTTTCCATCGTGGCAACGCTAGCGATAATGTCTGGATTAGGGGCAAACTCCAGTGCTGGAAAACCACCATCTGCTGTTTTTTTAATTTTGCTAGTGGTGCTATTTTTAATATACCAATCAGCCACGGCGGCGACGGAGATAAAAATATCGTGTGCCGCTGCCACTGTCATCACGGCTTCATACATCTCACGCGCCGAGCGCACACTTATAAAATCAACACCATAAGGACGGGGCAGGGCTGTGGGACCAGAAATTAAGGTGACCTTGGCGCCTGCGCGACGTGCTGCCGTGGCAATGGCATAACCCGTTTTACCGGAGGAGCGGTTGGTGATAACTCGCACTGGGTCAATGGCTTCTTCGGTGGGGCCAGCAGTCATTAAGATTTTTATGCCTTGCAGTAGTTTAGGACTGAAGAAGCTAATCATCTCTTCAACTAAGTCTGGCACCTCCAACATGCGTCCTGAACCAATCTCGCCACAAGCCTGCTCACCTGCGGCAGGCCCCCACACGCTAATACCATCATCAATTAAGCGTTGAATATTACGTTGTGTGGCGGGGTTAGCCCACATCTCTCGATTCATGGCGGGTGCAAGGATTAATGGGCAAGCTCCACGGGCTAAACAAAGGGTTGATAGTAAATCATCAGCCAAGCCATGGGCTAATTTTGCAATAAAATCAGCGCTGCATGGGGCAATCAAGATCGCATCGGCCTCACGACTTAAATTGATATGCGCCATGCTATTAGCCATGGTGGGATCGAGGGTTTCGCTATATACATGCTTACCGGATAGGGCTTGCATGGTGGTTGGTGTAATAAAGGCGCAGGCGGCATCCGTCATCACGACCTGAATGCTGGCCCCCTGATCCTGCAAACGTCGGCATAACTCTGCACTTTTATAGCAAGCAATACCGCCGGTTAGTCCGAGCACGATACGCTTTTCACTAAGCAGCTGGCTCATGATGCATTCTCCTCTGTCGTTTAGACTTGCTTCTGTCGTCGAATTCTAAGTAATTCGTCCAGTATTAATAAGCCAGCGCCCACGGTAATAAAGCAATCGGCTAAGTTAAAGGCGGGGAAGTAACGATCGCCCCAGTAAAACAGTAAAAAATCAATCACATGACCGAGTAGCAAACGATCGATCAAATTGCCTAAAGCCCCCGCTAGAATTAAGGTCAGCGCCAAATTAAATAATGATTTAGCAGGATTGCGTCGCAGCAAATAAATAATCACGGCGCTAGCAATGAGACTGAGGGCAGCAAAAAACCAACGCTGCCAACCTCCGTGATTGGCTAGAAAACTAAAGGCCGCCCCGGTGTTATAGACCAAAATAAAATCAAAAAATGGCAGTATATTCAGGCGCTCAGCAAACTGGAAATTTAGTTCAAAATACCATTTACTGAGTTGATCTAACACAATCAAGACGGCTGCAATCACTAACCATCGACTCAGGGGCCAGTGGCTCTGAGCAAGCGTTGCTGTCGGCTTTTTATGAGCCGACAAGGTTTGCGCTTGAGACTCTGCCGGCTTAGGCATAGTGACGTTCCTCGCCGTGCGTGGTCAGATTTTCAATGCAGCGACCGCAAATGCCTGGGTGCGCAGGATCCTCATTAACATCCTCACGATAATGCCAACAACGTTCACATTTCTCATGGTTAGAGGCTGTAATTTCAAAGCGCGGCTCGGTACTGTCGGCAGCGGCTTGATGAAGTGTGGCGCGCGATACGATAAAGACAAAGCGTAAATCATCCGCTAAGCTCTTAAGCAACTCATAATCCTCGCCAGTCGCATAAATATCGACCTCAGCCTGTAGGGCAGAACCGATTTTACCTGCGCTGCGCACCTCCTCTAAGTCTTTATTGAGTCGTGCACGAATTTCAAGTATGCGTGCCCATTTCGCCAGTAATACGTCAGCATCCTCAATCGCAGGTAGGGTTTCAAAGACCTCGGTAAAAATAGTTAAGCCATCTGCTAGTGCCGTGTTTTTAAGGAAAGTGCGGCGCATCTCAGTCCACGCCTCCTCACATGTAAATGAGAGGATGGGGGCCATCAGTTTGACCAAGGTCATGGTGATGTAATAAAGGGCTGTTTGCGCTGAACGACGCGCAAGGCTTTCCTTAGCCGTGGTGTAGAGGCGGTCCTTTAAAATATCCAAATAGAAAGCGCCTAAGTCCTCTGAGCAATAGATCTGCAAGCGATGCACTGCTGGGTGGAACTCATACTTGTCATAGAGTTTTTGGATATAGTCCTGCATCGTGGCCGCTGAGGCAATGGCAAAACGATCCACTTCCAGTAGCTCATCAAGGGCAACTAAATCCTTAGTCACATCAAAATCGCTGAGATTACCTAGGAGGAAGCACAGGGTATTACGAATCCGGCGATAGCTCTCAACCACACGTTTTAAGATCTGATCGGAAATCGATAACTCACCCGAGTAGTCGGTAGCCGCCGTCCATAGACGAATAATCTCTGCGCCGAGGGTATCAGACACCTGCTGGGGCGCAATGACATTACCCAGGGACTTACTCATTTTGCGACCATTGCCGTCCACCACAAAGCCGTGTGTCAATAAACCGTTGTAGGGTGGACGACCATAGAGCATGGACGAGGTCAAGAGAGAAGAGTGGAACCAGCCGCGATGCTGATCCGAGCCCTCTAAGTAAAGATCGGCAGGCCAGCGTAAATCATCGGCATGGGAACCCTTGAATTCGTGGTTTTGACCGCCCATCACATGCACATGCGTGGTGCCTGAATCAAACCAGACATCTAAGGTGTCTTGGTTTTTCTCATACTGATCGGCCTCATCACCGAGGAAATCCGAAACCCTAACCGACTGCCAGATCTCGATACCTTCTTTTTCGACGAGTTTAGCAATGTCCTCTAACAGCTCAATGGTGCGAGGGTGTAATTCTCCTGTTTCCTTATGCACAAAGAATGCCATCGGTACACCCCACTGACGTTGACGCGAGAGGGTCCAGTCTGGGCGGTTGGCAATCATATTGTGCAAGCGGGCACGACCCCAGGTAGGATAGAAGTTAGTATTTTCCACGCCCTCTAAGGCGATTTCACGTAAGCTGCGAGTGTCGTCATGGGCCGTTCTGTCCATGCCAGCGAACCATTGGCTAGTAGCACGATAAATCACTGGTGTCTTATGACGCCAGCAGTGCATGTAGCTGTGGTTAAGCTTTTCGAACTTAAGCAAATTGCCAGCAGCCTTTAAGGCCTCAACAATTTTAGGATTGGCATCCCAGATTTTCATGCCGCCAAACAGGGCTAAGCTATCGGCGTAAACACCATTACCCATAACCGGGTTTAGGATCTCATCATCCTGCATACCGTATTGCTTACAACTAATAAAGTCCTCCACACCATACGCTGGTGAGGAGTGCACAATACCGGTACCAGCATCAACCGTGACATAATCGGCTAAATTAATCTTTGATAAGCGGTTGTAGCCCGGATCCATTTTTGCTAATGGATGGTAAAAGCCAATACCTTCAAGCGCTGCGCCTGTACACGTTGCTATCACTTCGCCGCTTAAACCATAAGCTGCAAGACAATCTTCATAGCGATCCTTGGCCAAGATTAATAGCTCACCACTGGCAGGGCGCGGGCTGACCTTGACTAACACATAGTCTAACTCAGGGTGTACGTTAAGCGCTTGGTTAGCAACCAGGGTCCAGGGGGTGGTGGTCCAGATAGCCACGGCGCCATCGGCAATGCTGTCAAGTCCAAAGGCCTTGGCCACTTTGTCTTTTTCAGCAAAGGGGAAGGCCACATCAACTGCCGGATCCATGCGATCCTGATACTCTACCTCGGCTTCAGCCAGGGCTGAACCGCAATCAAAACACCAATTGACCGGTTTTAAGCCACGGAAGACGTAGCCCTTTTCGATCATTTTAGCGAGGGCACGAATCTCATCGGCTTCGTTTTGATAGTTCAGGGTGAGATAAGGATTATCCCACTGACCTAAGACACCAAGGCGAATAAAGTCCTCGCGTTGGTTAGCGATTTGCTCCATAGCATAGGCACGTGCTTTAGCCATCATCTCTTTCGTGGCTAGGTTTTTGCCGTACTGCTTTTCGATTTGAATTTCAATCGGCATACCGTGACAGTCCCAGCCTGGCACAAACGGTGCATCAAAGCCTGACATATTGCGGCTTTTGAGAATAATATCCTTGAGAATTTTATTAACAGCGTGACCGATGTGGATACTACCATTAGCATAGGGAGGGCCATCATGCAAAATAAACTTAGGTCGACCTTTTGAGGCTTCACGAATTGCTTCGTAGACCTTTTTTTCTTGCCATTCTTTAACCCAAACGGGTTCGCGCTTTGCTAAATTACCTCGCATGGGGAATTGGGTTCCCGGGAGGTTTAATGTATCTTTATAGTCCATGCTGATTAAAATATTCACGAGCAGTGTCCAAGTCTTGATTCATGGCACTGACTAGGGTTTCTAAATTAGGAAATTTTTCTTCGTCCCGTACATGCTGTAGGAACTCGACTGTTACTAGTTTACCGTAAGCATCGATGTTTGTATCTATCAGGTGCACTTCAAGTAGCACTTCGCCATTGGCAGTGACCGTCGGTCTGACGCCTAAACTGGCAATGCCAGCCATGGCAGGGTAATGAGCGCTTAATTGGTGCAGCGGTGACTCATGCGCTGAGGTGCTGGACGGCGCCTGAATTGTCGTAGGCGGAATCAGACCTCTGACTTTGACCACATACACCCCAGAACGAATAGCACAGTGGGGCATCAGCTTAATATTCAAGGTCGGATAGCCCAAGGTACGCCCCAGTTTTTTGCCGTGCGTGACACGACCGCTGATACTGTAAGGACGTCCTAAAAAACGATTGGCCGCTGCGATATCGCCAAAGGATAAGGCATTACGTAACTCGGTACTGGAATAGCGGATACCGTGAGAGTCATTTACATCCTCAATGGTTTCCACTTCAAAGCCATGGCGCTGACCGTAAGTGCGGAGTAAGGCGAGATCGCCCTCACGTTTATGACCGAAACGAAAATCTTGCCCCACGAGTAAATAGCGTAGTTTAAGCTGCTTGACGAGAATTTCTTCAATATAAGCAGTCGGTGAGGTATGTGCTAGTGCTTCATTAAAATGACTGAGCGAAACAAAGTCAGCGCCCAAAAGGCGTAAGCTGCAGATTTTATCTCTGAGGGTACTAATGCGTGTCGGTATTAATTCGGGACGCTTATTCAGAAGCGCAAAATACTCTCGCGGATGTGGTGTAAAGGTCATCACCCCCATCGCCAAGCCTCGTTGAGTCGCTGCTTTTTTAAGACGATAGAGGAGGCTGGCGTGGCCGCAATGGACGCCGTCAAAATTGCCAATGGTCAGGGCGGTGCCGGGATAGTCCACCGCATCTAGGCTAAATGAGTCGGGAATAATGGTATTTTTCACGGGCATCAGTTTAACATGAACCGCCCCACTGGCTTGCTATAATGAAGGTTTTTCCGCACAACATTACTAGTGATTATTTATGAGTTCAAGCATTGAGATGACGCTTTCTACCCGTTCGCAAGCAGCAGCGACTAAAACGCAACGCATCGTGATTTTAATTTCTGGTCGCGGTTCTAATATGCAGTCAATCGTGCGGATGGCCCAAGCGCGCCAGGATATGGAGGTGGTGGCCGTGATCGCTAATCGTGCTGATAGCGCTGGTTTACTGTGGGCCAAGGAGCAGGGGATTAGCACGCAGTTAGTTGCGCACCGTGACTACCCCGATCGTTTGGCTTTTGATCGCGCCTTGATGGCGTGTATTGATAGCTATCAGCCAGATTGGGTGATTTTGGCCGGATTTATGCGTATTCTAACGGATGTTTTTGTCAGCCACTACATGGCTAAACTCATTAATATTCATCCTTCATTATTACCCTTATTTCCCGGTTTGGATACACATCAGCGAGCGTTGGAGGCCGGTTGTACCGTACATGGTAGCACGGTGCATTTTGTGACCCCCGAGTTAGATGCAGGTCCTACCATTGCGCAGTCATTGGTGCCCGTGTTGCCGAGTGATGATGAAGCGAGTTTGACGTCGCGCGTACTAGCGATCGAGCATCAGTTGTACCCGGCGGTTATTGATTATTTAGTCAGTGGTGTTTGTTATTTAGATGAGCAAGAACAGGTGCAGTGGACTAAGCCAGCGCAGCGATTATTTGCTCACCCTGGGTTAAAGGATTTTTTGAGTAATTAAGATGGTCAAACAGAGAAAAAAGCCCACCTCAGGCCGTGTTCGTCATATTGCCGGTGGCACTAAAGGCAGCGTTACAGCGCACCATAAAGCGCGAAGTCCGGCCGATTTTGCAACGGTACGCCTCCAGCAATTACAGCGGGTGCTGACTGAGATTTTGAAGTTTAAGCATCCTGCTGATGCGGTTTTATCCCAGTGGTTTCGAGAGCATCGTTCACTGGGTTTGCGTGACCGTGCTGAGATTGCAGAGACGGTGTTTGATATTTTGCGACACTTGCGCCTTTATCGTCATTTTGCTCAAAGCGGTGAGGGCAGTGAGTATCGTCGTTTGGCTATCTTGGGGCTCGCTGCAACCAATGGTGAGGACTATGTTGCTGGGCTGTTGACACCCTTCGAGGCCGAGTGGTTGGCGCATGTTAAGGCCTTGCCCTTAGAGGGGATGGCGTGGGAGGTGCGTCATAGCCTGCCTGACTGGTTGGCTGCAAAGTTTCGTGATTTACCGGCTGCAGACCGTTTAGTAGAGGCTTTAAACAACAAGGCGCCTTTGGATTTGCGCGTTAATCCCTTAAAAATTCAGCGTGATGAGGCACTTCAGTTGATGCAAGCGGCGCCCTATGCGGCAGCGGAGCCGGAGCCAAGTAAATTTTCCCCTTGGGGTATTCGTCTGGCAAATAAACCGGCGATTAACCACTGGCCTTTATTTAAGAATGGCAGTTTGGAGGTGCAGGACGAGGGTAGCCAAATTCTCTGTGCCTTGGTGGGGCCGCGGCGTAGCGATATGGTGATTGATTTTTGTGCCGGTGCCGGTGGCAAGACTTTATTACTCGGGGCGATGATGCGTTCAGCCGGTCGATTATACGCCTTTGATGTGTCCGAGGCGCGTTTAGCCAGAGCACGTCCGCGTCTGTCACGCAGTGGTTTGTCTAATGTCACCCCAGTGGTGATTGCGAATGAAAATGATCCACGGGTTAAGCGCTTAGCAGGCAAAGCTGAACGGGTCTTGGTGGATGCGCCTTGTAGCGGCTTTGGTACCTTACGCCGTAATCCAGATATGAAGTGGCGTCAAAGTCCGGCGGCACTCGCCGAGTTATGTGACTTGCAACAGCGCATCTTGCAGAGTGCAGCGCGTTGCGTTGCACCAGGCGGGCGTTTGGTTTACTCGACCTGCAGTGTTTTGCCCGAGGAAAATGAAGCGCAAATCCAGCAGTTTTTGGCGAAGCACTCTGACTTTCGTTTGTTAAATGCTGTGACTACCTTAGGTGATCGCATTCAGGGTCTGACTAGCGAGGATGATTATTTGCGCTTAAGACCAGATGTGCACGGCACCGATGGTTTTTTTGCTGCCGTACTAGAACGGCGCTCAGCCTAATCGACGACACGGTGATTTGATATGGTCGCATGTTTTTAATTAAAGGAACTCGAATTCAAAGATGCTTGAGCAATTAAACCCTGAGCAACGTAGTGCAGTGACCACCGATCAACAGCATGTGCTGGTGTTAGCGGGGGCCGGCAGTGGCAAGACTAAGGTCTTAACCAGTCGTATGGCGTGGTTAATTCAGCAGGGCTTAAGTCCTGCTTCTTTATTAGCAGTGACTTTTACGAATAAGGCTGCTAAAGAGATGCTGTCACGCTTGGCCTCGATTACCCCTCTCAATACCCGCAGTATGTGGATTGGTACCTTCCACGGGCTATGTAATCGAATGTTGCGCGCGCATTATCGTGATGCTGGCTTAGCGCAGCAGTTTCATATTCTTGATAGCTCGGATCAGCAATCGGCGATTAAGCGTCTTTTAAAAACGCATTCAATTGATGTTGAAAAGTTTCCTGTGCGTGATGTGCAACGCTTTATTAATGCTCATAAGGAAAAGGGCGAGCGTGCGAGTGATTTGCAGGCTTGGGATCCACACAGCGCGAAATTAATTGAGTTATTTCAGCTTTATGATGAGCAATGTCAGCGCGAGGGGGTGGTGGACTTTACCGAGCTGTTGCTACGCTGCTATGAGTTGCTAAGCCGTAATCAATTGATCCGAGAGCATTATCAGCGGCGCTTTCAGCATATTTTGATTGATGAATTCCAAGATACGAACGATTTGCAATATCGTTGGTTATGTCTGTTAGCGGGTGGCGGCGCCAGCTTATTTGCTGTGGGTGATGATGATCAGTCGATTTACGCCTTTAGAGGGGCAAATGTCGATAATATGATGGCGTTTGAACGTGACTATGCGCGCGGCAGTATCATCCGCTTGGAGCAGAATTATCGATCTTACGGTCATATCTTAAATAGTGCTAATGCACTTATTAAGCATAATCCTAAGCGCTTAGGTAAGGCCTTATGGACGGAGCGTGGTGAGGGCGAACCGGTGCGTATTATGGAGCTTGATAATGAGCAGGAGGAAGCACGCTGGGTGGTGGATGAGATTCGTTCACTGTGTCGCGAGGGTACAGCACGTCAGGAAATCGCAATTCTGTATCGTAGTAATGCACAATCGCGCGCCCTTGAACATGCCTTATTTAGCGCTGCGATACCGTATCGAGTGTATGGTGGTACCCGTTTCTATGAGCGTCAGGAGATTAAGCATGTGATGGCTTATTTACGCTTAATCCAGAGTTTGAACGATGATACGGCTTTTTTGCGCGTAGTCAATTTTCCGGCCCGTGGTATTGGTGCACGCACCTTGGAGACCTTGGGTGATCATGCGCGCGCCATCGGTTGTAGTTTAGCGATGGCCGTGGGGGCCGTCAGCGGTCGTGGTGGCACGGCCTTAAGCGCCTTTATTGAGCTGATTCAGGCGATGCGTCGTGTTGCTGAAACAGTGAGTTTAGCTGAATTAATCCAACATGTGATAGTGCATGCCGGCCTGAAGACCTATTATGAAAATGAGCGCGAGGGACAGGAGCGTTTAGATAACTTAGAGGAACTTGTTAACGCTGCTCAGGTCTTTAGCTATGAAGAAAACTTCGAGGGCAAAAAGGCCGTAGAGTTAGTTAAGCAGGTGGCGACTGATGTGGAGTTTGCGGTTGAGGAAAGTAGTGCCTTAGCCGAGTTTTTATCGCATGCTTCATTAGAGTCTGGTGATAATCAGGCCGAGCGGGGTGAGGATGCGGTTCAGCTGATGACGATTCATGCGGCCAAGGGTTTGGAGTTTCAGGTGGTCTTCTTAACCGGCTTGGAGGAGGGGTTATTTCCTCATGAAAATAGTCTGCTCGAAGAGGGCGGTCTGGAGGAGGAGCGCCGCTTAATGTATGTGGCCATCACGCGGGCACGGGAGCGGCTGTATATCACGATGGCACGTAGTCGTATGTTATATGGGCAGTCACGATATGCCTTGCGTTCCAGTTTTCTGGATGAAATGCCTGAAGCAGCGCAGAAGTGGCTCTCGCCTAAGGACGTGAGCTATTATGCTGCAGCACGAGGGCAGAGTGCGTGGAGCGGTTCTTCTTTTGGTGGTCGTGCGAACACGGGCGGAGCTGCTTTTCCAGGTGGGACGATTGGGGCAGGCCGCGCCACACAAGCGCAAGCGCCGATGAGCTCAGGTGTACGCGTCGGTGAGCAGCTGTTTAAAATAGGTTTAAGCGTGCGTCATTCACGATTTGGCGAGGGTGTGATTATGCAGTTGCAAGGACAAGGTTCGGATGCCACTGCTAGAATTTATTTCTCCGAACACGGGGAAAAGAATTTAGCCCTCGGTATTGCGAAGCTTGAAATAGTGAAGGCTTAAATCAGTCAGCGAGATAGGAGTTTATGGTGAGTCAAAAATCTTTCTTAAGATTATCCTTAAGCGGTATGGGCATGCTGCTTTGTGTCAGCCTCATATCGGCTTGTAGCTCCTCACAGGAGCTACAGCGTCCGGTCAGTAACCTAGATGGCAAGCAAAGCGCTCAGTCTCGTAGTAGTCAGGGGGCGTGGCGTAGTGGTTCTGGCGTGCAGATTTACGGCACGATTGATGCTGGTTACGGCTATTCTTCAAGCAAAACAACGGTCACACGTCCCGATGGCAGTCGCAGCACCATGCGTTCTAGTCATAGCGGCTTACAGAGTGTTGGGCGCTAGTGGCTTCTTTTGCTGTGCCGATGGTCGCGATGGCTCAGTCTGCGCAAGATTTAATTTAAGCTTTAAAAGTATAAAAGCTGCTTGAGTTTACAAGCAGCTTTTAACTTTATATTGGCTATCAAACGAGGCGCTTTATTGGCTTGGAGGTACGAAGCCATGGGCTTCAACATCCTGATCCTCGAATAAATAGCTTTCCATTTGCCCGGTGAGGTATTTACGCGCACGCGCATCGGCTAGATTTAGGCGATTTTCGTTAACTAAGCGCGTTTGAATATTGATCCAATCCTGCCACGCTTGCTTAGAAATATTTTCCCAAATCTTTTTGCCCAACTCACCTGGGTAGGGAGGGAAGTCTAGACCCTCTTTCTCTTCTTTGTATTTAGCACAGTAAACTAAACGACTCATACTAGATTCCTGATTTAAAATTTTTGAAAAAAATCAAACTGTTGCGATTACGATTGTAATTCAATTGCTTTGACTTGGGCAAATCGCTGACGGAGCCCTGAATAAAGCCACGTTTAATAAACCAATGGGAGGTCCGTGTGGTGAGAACGAACATGCGCTTATAGCCTAAGGCCTTGACGCGTTGTTCAGCGTGGCGCAATAAGGTCTCGCCATCACCGGCATTTTGCCAATCGGGATGGACAATCAAACAAGCCATCTCAGCCATTTTCTCCTCTGGGTAGGGGAAGATGGCAACACAACCGTAAATAACCCCGTCATGCTCTAGCACGGAGAACTTTTCTACATCACGTTCAATGATGCCACGGTCACGCGGCACTAAGGTGCCATCGGCTTCTAGTGGTTGAATTAAGCTTAAAATCGCCCCAATATCATCCACGGTAGCGGGGCGTAGGTCATCCAGTGAGTCTTCCACCACCATCGTACCGACCCCATCGTGGGTAAAATACTCAAGTAACAAGGAGCCGTCAATTTCAAAAGGTATTAAGTGTGCGCGCTTGACCCCGCGACGTACTGCTTCGGTGGCCCATTTAAGATAGGACTGCGTCTGTGGTTCTAGCAGCTTTGAGGCAATTAAGCGCTCGGCTTCGGCACGAGCTAACTCGGTAATCAAGGTGCCTTCTGCATCTCGCACACGATTGTCCTGCGTGACAAAAAGCAGCTTGTCCGCCTGCAAGGCACCTGCAATGCTGGTCGCTAATTCCTCCATGGCCAGATTAAAAGCCTCACCTGTCGGTGAAAAGCCGATGGGAGAGAGGAGCACAATGGCATTGAGTGCGAGTGCTTTGCGGATTGAGTCTAAGTCAAATTTACGCACCTTGCCCGTGTGCTTATAATCAACCCCATCAACCACACCGACGGGTTGTGCAATCACAAAGTTACCGGAAATGATATGGATTTGTGAATTGGACATGGGGGTGTTAGGCAGCCCCTGACTAAAGGCGGCCTCAATATCTAAACGAATTTCACCGGCTACCTCTTTACAGCATTCGAGTACATCCACCGCGGTGGGCTCAATCACGCCACGTTGTAGCTGAGTGTCAATGCCTTTAAGTTTAAGCTGCTGATTTACTTGAGGGTGAGACCCATACACCACCACCAGTTGCACGCCGAGCGCACTGAGGAGGGAGAGATCGATAACCAAGTTATTCAGCTTGGATTCCTCAATTAACTCACCCCCAAAGGCAATCACAAAGATTTTACCTCGTACCTCACGCACATAAGGCGCAACCTCCCTAAACCATCGCACGAATTGGGTCGGTGCAAATTCAGCGGCTTCAAGCGCTGAAACGGTCTCAATTTCCTGTGGGTTTGACATGGCTGCTTAAACCTCTTTGCTAATAATATAATGAGTAAACCTTTGATTTTAGCCTAAATCGCAGTCTTGTATAATCCTAATCAGGCACAATCTACTAAGCCTTAAAAAATTTATAAAATTATTACTACTACAATTAGCTATGCAAAAATCACAAGATCGAGACAGCTCAGATCTTTCATCTAAAGTAGCCCTATCGCAGGCTAAACAACTGCCACCGTTTATCGACTTTCCTGAAGATTTACCGGTGAGCGAGTGCAGAGCGGAAATTCAAAACGCACTAGCGCAACATCAAGTGATTATTGTGGCGGGTGAAACCGGTTCGGGTAAAACGACGCAATTGCCGAAAATTTGCTTAGCCATGGGGCGCGGTCAAGATAAAATGATTGCCCATACGCAACCACGGCGCATTGCTGCTGTGTCTGTCGCCAAGCGTATTGCGCAAGAACTAAAGACTGAGGTTGGGCAGTTAGTGGCTTATCAGGTGCGCTTTAATGAGCGTAGCGGACCTCGTTCGCAGATTAAGCTGATGACGGATGGTATTTTATTGGCCGAAACCCAACGTGATCCGCTTTTAAAACGTTATGACACCATTATTATCGATGAGGCGCATGAACGCAGTTTAAATATTGATTTTCTGTTGGGCTTTTTAAAAAATCTACTCCCTAAGCGACCTGATTTGAAAGTGATCATTACCTCGGCCACCATTGATGCTGAGCGCTTTGCCGATCATTTTAAAGATGCCGAGGGTCGCCCCGCGCAATTGATCGAGGTGAGTGGGCGCATGTATCCAGTGGAAGTTCGTTATCAACGTGAGGATAGTTATGGCGCGGTGAGCGACGATGGGGATGAGGATAATGAGCAGCCTGACTTGAGTGAGATGATTAGCGATGCGGTCAGTGAATGTATACGCTCTGGTCCAGGTGATATTCTGGTGTTTTTGCCTGGAGAGCGAGAAATTCGCGAGGCGGCGGAGGTGTTGCGCCAAGTTAATCAGCAAGGTTTGGAGGTGTTACCACTGTTTGCGCGCATGTCGCAAGCTGATCAGGAGCGTATTTTCAAGCCGAGCACCAATCTTCGTCGAGTCATTCTCGCCACCAACGTTGCCGAAACGTCTTTGACGGTACCAGGGATTCGTTTTGTGGTGGATAGCGGTTTGGCACGGGTTAAGCGCTATTCGTGGCGTAATAAGGTGGAGCAGTTGCAGATTGAGCCGATCTCCAAGGCGGCAGCCAATCAGCGTGCTGGTCGTTGTGGTCGCTTGGGGCCGGGTATCTGTATTCGTCTATACTCCGAAGAGGATTTTAAGCGCCGTCCGGATTATACTGATCCCGAGGTGCTGCGTTCCTCATTAGCCTCTGTGATTTTGCGTATGAAGGCGTTGCGCTTGCATGATATTGAGGCGTTTCCCTTTGTCGATAAACCAAGCGGCCGAGCGATTGCCGATGGCTATCATTTACTGCAGGAATTGGGTGCCTTAAATGAGCATAATCGCTTGACCTCGACTGGTCGTATGCTGTCGCGGCTACCCTTAGATCCCAAAATTGCGCGCATGATTTTGGCTGCAAAAGAGCATCATTGTTTGACTGAAATGTGCATTATCGCTGCGGCCTTATCCATTCAGGATCCACGAGAACGACCCTTTGAAGCGCAGGAAGCCAGTACCCAAGCACATGCGAAGTTTCGTGATAAAGAGTCGGAGTTTATTTCTTATTTAAAGCTCTGGAGCTGGTATCAAGAGCAATATGAGAGTCGTGAGTCGAATCGTAAATTGCAACGCCAGTTACGTAAGGAGTTTTTATCCCCGCTACGCCTAAGAGAGTGGCAAGATATTCATCAGCAAATTAGGCAGTTGGTAGAGGAGCAACAATGGCGTTTTAATCAGGTTGACGCTACCTATGAGGAATTGCATCGAGCCTTATTAAGCGGCTTATTGGGTAATATCGGTTTACGCAGTGAAAGCGTGCGTGAATATGAGGGCGCCCGCGGTATTCGCTTTGTGGTGCACCCGAGCTCCTATTTACAGCGACGGGCGGCAAAGTGGATTATGGCAGCCGAGTTAGTAGAAACCACACGCCTCTTTGCACGCACCGTAGCCCGGGTGGAGCCGCAATGGATAGAGCAAGCAGGTCGCCATTTATTAAAAAAGCTCTATTCTGAACCACATTTTGACCCGCGTCGCGGTCAGGTGATGGTGTATGAGCGGGCGACCCTCTATGGTTTACAGCTTTATCAGGGGCGCAAGATTAGTTATGCACGACTGGATCCTGCCCATGCACGTGAGTTATTTATTCGTGAGGCCTTGGTGGCGGGCGCAATACGGCAAAACTTGCCTTTTTTGACGCATAATTTGCGCTTGATTGAGGAAATTGAGCATTTAGAACATAAGTCACGTCGCCAAGACATCTTGGTGGATGATGAGTTAATTTATCGCTTCTATGATCAATATATTCCTCAGGATATGCACCAAGTGGCGACGTTGGAGCATTGGTATAAAAATCTCTCAAGCGCAGAGCAGGCACAACTAAAACTGAATAAAGATGAGTTAATGCGGCATGAGGCTGCCGGTATCAGTACCGAGCAGTTTCCTAAGTATTTAGAGTTGGATGGTTTAAGCTTAAAATTATCTTATCATTTTGAGCCTGGTTCACCTAAAGACGGGGTGACCATGGAGGTGCCGGTGTATGCTTTAAAGCAGATCAATCCAATCCATACGCAATGGTTAGTGCCGGGCATGCTTAAGGAAAAGGTCGCCCTGTTGTTACGCTCATTGCCGCAGCGCTTACGGCGCCATTGTGTGCCGATTCCAGACTATGCCGAACAATTTGTCGAGGCCGTGTCCGCTGCACCGGCCTTAAAAGAAAAGCCGCTCTTATCCGTCTTGATTGATGATATTTGGCAGCAAACAAGGGTGCGGGTACAGAGCACAGATTTTAAAGAGGAAACGATTCCGCCGCATCTCTCGATGATTTATAAAGTGGTCGATGAGCATGGGCGGATGTTGAGTTCTAGTCGTAATTTGGCTTTATTAAAGGCTGAGCATGCACCAGCCGCTGAACAAAGCTTTAAAGAATTGCTGGGAGAGGATAGGGGTACGCAAGCCACTTTAGAAGACCATCAGCATATTAGCAGCTGGGATTTTGGTGAATTACCAGAATTACTGGAGCTTAAGCGTGGACGACAAACCGTGGTCGGTTACCCCGCTCTCGTGGATCAGGGTAATGATTGTCGCATTGATGTATTTGATGAGCTGCATGAGGCGACCGCAGCGCATCGCCAGGGTTTGATCCGCCTCTTTAAAATCGCCCTAAAGGAGCAAATTCGCTACCTTTCAAAAAATCTCAAGGCGCTGCCACAGTTAGGCATGCTCTATCTGAGTCTAGGGACGCAAGAGGAGTTACAAGAAGAAATTATTGATTGTGCGCTGATTCAATCGTGTTTAGCTACGCCATGGCCGAGTGATGAAGCAAGCTTTAATGAACGGGTGAGGGATGCCAAAGGGCGCTTTGGTCTGTTATTGCAGGAAGTCATCCGCTTATTGCAACAAATTATGAATGAATGGGCCACGGCTTTAAAAAAATTGAACCTCATTAAAGCGCATAAAAAGGCCTATGAAGATATTTCACAGCAGCTTAATACGCTGATTTATAAGGGCTTTGTAAGTCGTGTTGACTATAATATCCTACAGCATTACCCACGTTACCTAAGAGCGGTACAATTGCGTATTGATAAATTAAAAAATGACCCTAGCCGCGATCAGCATTTGATGCATGATGTGCAGCTGTTGCAATCGAAGTATCAGCGTCGCTTATCCCAGCTTAAGGGAGTACCTGATCCGCAGATGGATGAGTTTGCTTATTTATTGCAAGAATTACGGGTGGCTTTATTTGCGCAGGAGTTGCGTACGCCCATGCCGGTTTCCGTCAAGCGTTTGGAAAAAGCGTGGCATAGTATGTCACACTAACATAGTAGTATTAGAGAGTAGATTATGAGTGATACCTTGCTCGCCACCGCTGAGTCTGGTGCGGCTGAGCTGTCAGCCACCCCAGCGTTTGTGCATTTACGTACCCATTCCGAGTATTCGGTGGTGGACGGTACCATCCGTATCGGCGATATGATTAAGCAGGCCAAGGCATTTAATCAACCGGCCTTGGCTTTGTCCGATTTGGGTAATTTATTTGGTTATATCAAGTTTTATAAGGCAGCTCGTCAAGCCGGTATTAAGCCGATAGCCGCTTGTGATTTTTGGATTGATAATCCGCAGGATGAAAAAAAGCCTTATCGTTGCTTGTTAATCGCTCGTAACCATGCCGGTTATTTACAACTATGCCGCTTGATTTCCCGCTCCTGGATTGATAATCCACAAATTGATCGGGGTCAGTTAAAGCCAGAATGGTTGGCAGATCCTGCTGAAACCGATGGTTTGATTTTATTATCGGGGGCGCGCGCAGGCGATATCGGTCAAGCGCTTGAGGTCGGTCGTTTTGAGCAGGCGCTGAGTTTGGCAGAGCATTGGGCTAAGTTATTTCCTAATCGCTTTTATATTGAATTGCAAAGAGCGGGATTTGAGGGCGATGAGCGCTATGTGCAAGAAGCTTTAAAGCTAGCTCAAGAGGCTCACTTACCGGTGGTAGCCACCCATCCCATCCAGTTTTTAAAAGCCGATGATTTTGATGTGCATGAGGTGCGGGTGTGTATTGCTGAGGGTGAGGTATTAGCCAATGCCAATAGAAGCAAACGCTTTAATTCGCAGCAATATTTTCCTAGTTCAGAGGAAATGCTGGATAAGTTCAGCGATATTCCTTCAGCCACGATGAATGCCGTGGAAATCGCCAAGCGCTGTAATCTCACGATTCAACTCGGCAAGCCGAATTTACCAGATTTTGAGACCCCTGAGGGGATGACGCTGGACGAGTATTTAATCAGCCTATCACATCAAGGTCTGGATAAGCGACTGGAGTTTTTATTTCCCGATGCTGAGGAACGGGCTAAGCAAGAACCGGCCTATCGAGAACGCTTGGCGCTAGAGTGTAAAATCATCATTGATATGGGCTTTCCAGGCTATTTCCTGATCGTACAGGACTTTATTAACTGGGGTAAGTCCAATGGCGTGCCGGTAGGTCCCGGTCGAGGTTCGGGGGCGGGCTCACTGGTCGCTTATTCACTGGGCATTACCGATTTAGACCCGATTCGTTATGACTTACTATTTGAGCGCTTCCTTAATCCGGAACGGGTTTCCATGCCTGACTTTGATATTGACTTCTGTCAGGATCAGCGTGAAAAAGTCATTGATTATGTTAAGGAAAAGTACGGGCGTGATGCGGTTAGTCAGATTGCTACTTTTGGTACCCTGGGAGCCAAGGCGGTAGTGCGAGATGTTGGTCGCGTATTGGAAATGCCATATTCCCTATGTGATGGACTGTCTAAATTAATTCCGTTTAACCCAGCAAAGCCATGGAGTCTTAGTGATGCCATGGAGGGTGAGCCGGAGTTTAGGCGACGTTATGAGCAAGACGAGGAGGTTAAGTCCATTGTTGATGCCTCGTTGCCACTTGAGGGCCTGGTGCGTAACGTCGGTATGCACGCTGGGGGTGTGTTAATTGCACCGGGTAAGCTGACCGATTTCTGTCCTCTCTATTGCCAGCCGGGACATAGTGGGAGTGTGGTCTCGCAATATGATAAAGACGATGTGGAGCAGGCCGGGCTGGTAAAGTTTGACTTCCTGGGCTTACGCAACCTGACCATTCTTGATTGGGCGGTGCGTTATGTGCAACGCTTTAATCAGGGCCAAGAGGCCTTTGATATTATGGCGGTGCCCTTAGATGATCCGGCAACGTACCAACTACTGTCCGAGGGCAATACCACCGCCGTCTTCCAATTAGAGTCTCGCGGCATGAAGGAGCTGTTACGCAAGCTCGTGCCTTCCACCTTTGAGGATGTGATTGCGGTACTGGCCTTATTCCGTCCGGGACCGCTTGACTCTGGGATGGTAGATGATTTCGTTAATCGTAAGCATGGTCGAGCCGAGGTGGATTATTTCCATCCTGACTTAACTTCTACCCTTGAAAGTACCTACGGCGTCATTGTGTATCAGGAACAGGTGATGCTGATTTCGCAGATTATTGGTGGCTATAGCTTGGGTGGTGCGGACTTGTTGCGCCGTGCCATGGGTAAAAAGAAGCCTGAAGAAATGGCACGACATCGCAAAATCTTCGAAGAAGGGGCGATTCAAAAAGGCTATGACGGCGAGATGGCCAAAAACCTCTTCGACCTGATGGAAAAATTTGCGGGTTATGGTTTTAACAAATCACACTCTGCCGCTTATGCCTTAATTTCCTATCAAACGGCTTGGTTAAAGCATTACTATCCAGCAGAATTTATGGCCGCCACCTTATCTTCAGATATGGATGATACGGCAAAAATCGAAATTTTCTGGCGCGATGCCTTGGATAATGGCTTAAGCATTTTGCCGGTAGATATTAATCACTCACAGTACCGTTTTGAGCCAGTGCCTGATCAACATCAAAAGGAATCAGGCACTATTCGTACCATTCGCTACGGCATGGGCGGTGTGAAGGGCGTGGGTGAGAGTGCCATTGAGAATATTCTCAAGGCCCGCGAGCTTGGGGGCGAGTTTAAGGATTTATATGATTTTTGCTCGCGCATCGATCGTCATACGGTGAATAAACGTGCGATTGAAGCCTTAATTCGTGCCGGTGCCTTTGATGCCTTGGAGCCTAATCGTCGTGCCTTATTAGGTAGTCTCGCTAAAGCGATTGAGGCAGCTGAACAAAAGGCGCTCAATGCCGATCAGGTGTCTTTATTCGGTGATGATAGCGGTGATATCGTCGCCCACGAGATTCAAGGCATTAAGCCCTGGAGCCTTTACGAGGCCTTATTGGAGGAAAAAAGGGCCTTGGGCTTTTACTTTAGTCATCATTTATTTGATGTGTGGCGCGATGAGGTGCGACGCTTTGCGCCTACACCCTTGGCAAGCTTAAAGGAATCACGTTCCTCACAATGGGTGGCAGGCGTATTAACCGCTAGCCGCGCCTTTCAATTAAAGGATAAGGATGAGCGTTTATACTTTTTATTAATTGATGATGGCAGTGCCCAAATTGAGGTCACCTGTGATGCTCATTTATATGAAAGTTGTAGGCATTTAATAAATACGGATGATTTATTGCTGGTGCAGGCACGCGTATCACGTAGCAGCTTTAATAATACGATTCGTATTAATGCGACTGCTTTATATAATTTACAATCGGCTAGAGAGTCAGTGGCAACGGATCTCACCTTGGTGTTAAATGAAGCCATTAGTCCGAAGCAATTGCATGTATTAATGAATCCTTTTAGAGCTGAGCCTGAAAACGGCTTTCCCGGTGTGGCGGTAAAAATCCAATATCAACCCGATCCGGCTACACAATGTGAGATTATGCTTGGTGAGGAATGGCGTGTGCGATTAAATCCGCAATTGTTGGAGGGATTGTCGGCGCGTGAAGAAATTTCAAGCATTGAGGTTAATTATTAGTCAGTTCTACCGTGCCATTGATGGTTATCCGATGATATTTTTTAAGCAGAGCAGCCCCAGAACATGAGCGAAGTCACCAGTCAAATCAGCAGTTTTCTTGTTTTAATGATAGTTCCGCTAAACCTTGCCTTATTTTTGTTGGGTCTAGGGATTGTTTTTTATCTGATACGTATAAGACGTTTTGCGCTTTTATTGGTCCTCACAGGGGCGCTTTGGCTGGGCGCATGGTCTTTGCCCATCACCTCAATCAAGGTCGGTTCTTTTTTAGAAGAACAGTATGCGGTGAGGAGCATGGATGATTTGCCCATGACGGATGCCATTGTGGTGCTAGGTGGTAATACCGGTGGTAATCGACAGAATTGGTTTGAACCCGAGTTAGATGGCAGTTCCACCCATCGTCGCGTGGATACGGCCGAGGCCCTATATCAGCTGGGTAAAGCGCCTAAAATTATCGTTTCCGGCGGGGCTAATGAGGGCGATATTAGCGAGGCGCGTGGCATGGAGTCCGCCCTACGTTATTTAGGCGTACCGGCGGATGCGATTATTCGTGAGGATTTTAGCCGTACCACCCGTGAAAATGCCTTATTTACCCAGCGCACCATGGCTAAGCACCACATTAATTCACTGTTGGTGGTAACCTCCGCCTTACATATGCCGCGGGCAATGGCCGTATTTCATCATTTGGGCATTGAGTCCTATGCAGCGCCTAATCCACCGCAAATCGTCTTACCTAAGGATGAACCGGACTTTAATCCCTATTTACCTAATATGCGTGCCCTTGTTGCTAGTCGCTCAATTATTAAAGAATGTCTTGGTTATTGGGTTTATCGCTTTAGAGGGTGGGTTTAAGTAGCACTGGCAAGGCTGCTCTGCTAACTTGCTTTAAGGTATTGTAGGGCGGCATCTAGCACTTCTTGCTGTTCAGGCCAGCGACCGTTTTCGCCTAAAATTAGGGCCTGGGGTGACCAAGGTGCGGTATTGCGCATATCCGTGACGCCGATTAAGGTCATTTGGCGTGCATTGACCGCAGCCGCAAGATGTGAGACCCCAGAGTCGTTACAGATAACCAGGGCAGCATCTTTTAGTAAGGCGGCAAAGGCACCCAGACCCAAGGCTGGTAGTAGGGTGGCAGAAGGCGCGTTAGCTGTTGCTTGCTTAACTTCATTTGGTGGTGGGCACATCAGCACTTGATAGCCCTGCGCTTGTAAACTGCGGGTTAATTGCTCATAGCCTTGCCAAACCTTATTTTTACCCTTATGCAGACCGACGGCGGTGGGGGCAATAAGAATAAACTCGCCTTTTTCTAAGCCATGCTGGGATTGATACATTGCCTTTTCTGCTAATTGCTCATCGGTGAGTGGCAGTAAAACCGTCTCTTTAGGCTCTGCTAGGCAACTAAAGCCCCATTCAGTGAGCGCACTACGAGTTAAGTAAAACCAAGATTCAACCGCATGTGGTTTGGGTGTAGGCTTTTTGATTGGCCAATTTAATAATAATGAGCGTCCGTCATCTTTATAACCGGCGCTACTTAAACCGGCAAATTTAAAGCAAAGTGCGCTAGTTAGTGAGTCGGGCAGTAATAAACCGACCTCCCCATCCGCCACTGGATGTGCTTTACGAAATTGTTTAATGGTGCGAGCATCCTCGCGCCACTTACCACTCATCGCTAAAAAGCTTACTTGGGTGCTTTGTAAATAACCAGCCAATAAATCTTGAGCCCATGGTTTGGCGCAGATAACGACTTTATCAGCACTAGCAATTACGGCATTCAGTGAGGAGAGGCTCATACAGACATCGCCAATCCAATTCGGTAGACGGATAAAAATTCGTGAGATTTTTTTCATAGCTAAAGCGCATGTAGTTCAATCAACTATTGAAACTTTACACTTTTTTAGCCGTAACCGTTAAAATCACAGTGAATTATTAATAATAAGGTTCATGAGTGAGTGATATTGAGCATTTGAGTAAAGCGCAGCAAAAGGCGGTTCGGCGCAATTTATGGCGTCGAATTTTTGAACGTGTCGGTTCGTTCTGGAAGTTCTTAGCCATTTCCGTGCTATGTACTATGATCGCCTCTGCTACGCAGCCGGCCTTGGCCTATTTGATGAAGCCTTTGTTAGACGAGGGTTTTGCCGGCACACGCCCCGACTTTGTTTGGTTGATTCCCTTGGCCATTATTGGGCTGATGTTTATTCGTGGCGTCTTTAACTTTTTTGGCGAATACTTGATGGCTTGGGTGGCCAACAAGGTGCTCTTTAGGATGCGTAAGGAGATGTTTGACAGCCTGCTACATATGCCAGATACCGAGTTTCAAAAGGGCGATAGTGGGCGCTTATTAAATCGCTTTACCGTTGATGCGGGTAATGTCACTCAGCATGCGGCTGAGGTGGTGACGAATTTAGTGCGCGAAGTCTTTGTGGTGCTCGCAATGCTAGCTTTGTTACTCTACCTATCGTGGGAATTAACCTTAATTATTCTAGTCATCTTTCCCTTTTCTGTGTTGGTGGGTGGCTATTTTGCAAAGCGTCTACGTACTATTAATCGTCGTACCTTAGATATGAATGCTGTCTTAACCTCTACGGTCAAGGAGGGGATTGAGGCGCAACGTGTGATTAAGCTGTTTGACGGGTTTGAGCGTGAAACAACACGCTTCGAAAGGGTGAATCAAGGCTTAAGAGCTTTTGCGATGCGTGCCGCCACAGCGGATGCGGCAATGTCACCGCTGACCCAGTGGGTGATTTCTTTTTCGGTGGCAGCGGTGGTGAGTGTCGCCTTGCATCAGGCGGAACGTGGTTTAACGCCGGGTGATTTTATTGCCTTTATCACCGCCTTAGGGCAGATTTTTGACCCGGTGCGTCGCTTAACCAATCTAGCCAGTAAATCTCAAAAAATGATGGCTGCCGCTGAAAGTGTTTTCAAACTGATTGATACGCCGCAAGAACGAGATGAGGGCACGCAAATTTGCACAGTGCATGCAGATTCCTTAATTGAGTTTCAGGACATTACCTTTCAATTTAATGAGGAAAGTGCTGAGGTTCTTAAGCATCTGTCCTTTCGTGTTAAGGCAGGTCAAACCATTGCTTTAGTTGGTCGTTCAGGTAGTGGTAAGACGACCTTGGTTAATATGTTGCCGCGTTTTGTGGAGCCTAGTGCTGGGCAAATTGTGATTGATGGTACGCCAATCCATGAATTTACTTTAGCTTCTTTGCGTCATAATTTATCGCTGGTGAGTCAGCATGTGGTTTTATTTGAAGGTAGCATTGCTGATAATATTCGCTACGGTTCTAATCACGCCGCGAGTGATGAGCAATTGCGAGTGGTGCTGGAAGCAGCGAATTTATGGGATTTTGTACAAACGTTGCCGGAGGGGTTGAATACCCAAATCGGCGAAAGTGGTTCGTGGTTATCCGGCGGTCAGCGTCAGCGCTTAGCCATTGCCCGAGCTTTATTAAAAGATGCACCAATATTGATTTTGGATGAGGCGACATCGGCTTTGGACAATGAATCTGAAAAGTTGGTGCAGGATTCCTTAGAGCGTTTGATGAAGGGACGCACCACCTTTGTGATTGCACATCGCCTGTCGACAGTTAAAAATGCAGATCGTATTTTAGTGTTGGATGGTGGGGTGATTATTGAGGATGGTAGTCATGAAGCGCTCTTGAAAAATAGCGGATTGTACCAATCTCTATACGAAATGCAGTTTAAAGAGGCATAATTCAGCACTTAGCCTTGCTACAGCACACCTCATAAGCCCTATTGCTATGCTAAAGGCAATAGGGTAATTTATTCGGAGAAATATTATGAATCAAGTGAAGAACCACACCATTGAAAATTGGGGCTATGAGCATCCGGACGTCAAAGGTCCCAATGCACTCATGTTTTTTACTTGGGATCTATCCAAGACTATTGAAAATGCCTTTCAAGATGCCGATGAAAGCAATCTTGAGGCCTACGTGCAGCAAGCACAGGCCTCGGTTGATCGCTTATTAAGTCGTTATGTTGAAATCGGTGCCGATCCCCAAGTGTTTGAGGGGCAGTATATTAATCTGACGATTGAGCAAAGACCGGACTCTAACAGCGCCTTAATTGCGCTAGAGACCTCACCGGAGCTTGAAGCAAAAATTATTGCAATGCAGGCTCGGATTCAACCCGGTCACAGTTAATTGATTTGAATCGAGTGAAATGACGCCGTTGTGAGCTTTAGTTTCCAACGGTGTTGTGATCTTACATCAGTACGATATCGTACATTTCCTGCGTGTAGTTATTATCAACTTCCAGACTAATGGGTTTACCAATAAACTCATCTAGCATGCTGAGAAAGCTGCTTTCCTCATCTAAAAACAAATCAATCACATGTGGCGACACAATCAGTCTAAATTCTTTAGGGTTAAACTGCTTTGCTTCACGTAAAATCTCACGCATGATGTTGTAGCAGACTGTTCGTGCCGTCAGGATTTGGCCACGAGTTTCACAAGTGGGGCAAGGCTCACAGAGTAAGCTTAAAAGCGAGTCGCGGGTACGTTTACGCGTCATTTCCACTAAGCCCAAGCTGGAAAAGCCATTGACCGTGGTGTGAGTACGATCATGGGCCAGTGCTTTTCTCAGTTCATCTAGGACCGCTTCTTGGTGTTCGACATTATCCATATCAATAAAGTCGATAATAATGATCCCGCCAGTATTGCGCAGGCGCAATTGACGGGCAATGGCAAGACTAGCTTCTAAATTGGTTTTAAAAATGGTGTCATGGAAATTTCTAAACCCTATGTAACCACCGGTATTTACATCAATACTGGTTAAGGCCTCATTGTGGTCAAAAATTAAGTAGCCGCCAGATTTTAAATCGACGCGACGCGAGAGGGCAGTCTTAATCTCTTCGTCCACATTGGCCAAATCAAATAAGGGGCGTGGTCCAGTATAGTGACGAATTTTATCTGCTATCGCTGGGGTATAAACCTGTGCCCATGCTTGTAGTTGTTGACTGATGGTGCGTGAATCGATTTCAATACTTTCTGTATCGGCGGTTGCAAAATCACGTAACACACGTTGTGCCAGACTTAAGTCTTCATAGAGTAGGGCAGGTGCCCCCTTTTTTTTCATCTCATCAATGGTTTTTTGCCAGCGTAGTCGCAAATACTCCTGATCGTTTTTTAGCTCCTCGTCAGTCGCCCAACTTGCTTGGGTGCGAATGATATAACCGCCTTTTTCCTGGGGATCCATCAGCTTTTGTACACGCGCTTTAAGCGCTTCACGTTCCTCTTCAGATTCGATTTTTTGGGAAATACCGATATGGGGATCGTGAGGCAAATAAACGAGGGCGCGTCCCGCAATACTGATTTGATTAGAAACGCGCGCACCTTTGGTGCCGACTGGATCCTTGATGACCTGCACTAATAATGTTTGTCCCTCAAACAAGACCTTTTCTATGTGTACCTGTACATTGTCATTGAGTCGACTCTCTCGATTCTCTCTGAGATCGGCAATATGCATAAAGGCCGCTCGCTCTAAGCCAATATCAATAAAGGCGCTCTGCATGCCTGGCAAGACCCGAGTGACCTTGCCCAAGTAGATATTACCCACCTTGCCGCGCTGATTGCTACGCTCAAGTTGAATCTCTTGCACCGTGCCTTGCTCAACAATCGCCACGCGCGTTTCAAACGGCGTGACATTAATTAAAATCTGCTCATTCATTAAAAATAAAAAATATGTAAGTTTTTCTATCACATTATCTTAGCGTATGTCGCAGCGCTTTGCTGTACAGCGACTTTTTAAGCACGTATCAAATTGAAACAAGAACCTGCCTTATGCCTTTGGACCATTTTATCAGTGGCTCAGCAAGCCTATGCGGTTAATAAAAAATTACAAAATGTCCAGAAAGCTAATTATCTCATTAGCTACACTGCCGCTGATAAGGCTATTAATCAAGGAGTTATTATGAAGTTCAAAAAGTGCGTAATTCAAATGCTCACTGTGGTGGGTATCTGTTCACTGAGTGTCAGTAGCGCAATGGCAGAAAAAAGAAGTGTTAATACGAACAAAACGATCAGTGAGGGGATTAAAGATAATCCAATTATGGCTTATGTGGTCCCAGTATACGAGGACATCTGGGTTTCAGAATTGAATAGTAATCCGGACGATGGTTCGGTCAGTCTTCGCTATAACAATAATGAGAAGACTCGCACGAGTTTGGTGTCAGCGAAAAAGCTGCCAGACAATATGAAAGCGGAAGATGCGATGGAGCATCTTGATAAGGGGGTGAGGCAGGCCCTTGGCGATGGCAAAGAAAGCTTGGTTGAGAGGCAGTTTAAGACGGATAAGGGACATGAGGTCGAGTGCCTCGGATTCATTAATGAGAATGAAAAGCGCAGTCAATCAATGTGCGTCTCGGTGTTTGATCATTATTATGTGCAAACAAGTTTAGCTTGGGCTTTAGATGATGAAGAGCGAGGTGAAGAAGTGTTCTCACGATCCGATGACTTTGTGAAGGCTGTGTTCGATAGGTTTTCTGAGTATGAAGGGATTTAATTAGTTTTTACTTTTCAACGAGCCGGCGATTTTGCTGATGCAAGGAGTGTAGGAGCTTGCAGCGCAGTGGCCGGCTTGTTGATATGTTGATTAATGGGGCCGTGGCTTTTTATCTAGGAGATATTATGAAGTTCAAAAAGTGCTTAATTCAAATGCTTACTGTGGTGGGTATCTGTTCACTGAGTGTTAGTAGTGCGATGGCTGAAAAAAGCAGTGCTAACACGGTTCAATCGATCAGTGAAGATATTAAAGAAAATCCAATTTTGGCTTATATTGTACCGGAATATGAGGACCTCTGGATTACAGAAATGACTAGTAGACCAGACGTTGGTTCGGTAAGCCTTCGGTATAACAATGATGAGAAAACTCGCTCGACTTTGGTGTCAGCGAAAAGGCTCCGGGCTAATGCAACGCATGAAAAAGCGACGAGCAATCTGCTGAGAGGTGCGCGGGCAGCGCTCGGTGATGGTAAAGAAAGCTTGGTTGATCGACAGTTTAAGACGGATAAGGGGCATGAGGTGCAGTGTCTCGGATACATTAATGAAAAAGAAGAGCGCAGTGAATCATTGTGCATCTTGGTGTTTGATCACTATTATGTGCAAGCAAGTTTGCCTTGGGCTTTAGATGATGAAGAGCGAGGTGAAGCGGTGTTCTCAAGATCCGATGGTTTTGTGAAGACTGTGTTCGATAGGTTTTCTGAGTATGAAGGGATTTAATTAGTTTTTACTTTTCAACGAGCCGGCGATTTTGCTGATGCAAGGAGTGTAGGAGCTTGCAGCGCAGTGGCCGGCTCGTTGGGTTATTTGTTCAGGCAGTAAAGCTGCTTAGATAGGCTTTACTCTACGGTCACACTTTTTGCTAAATTGCGTGGTTTATCTACGTCGGTGCCACGTGCTACTGCTGTGTGATAAGACAGTAACTGCAAGGTCACCGTATGTAGGATAGGTGATAATTTGCCATAATGCTCCGGCATACGAATGACGTGCATACCAGGGCTACTGCTAATATTTGTATCCGCATCAACGAACACATAAAGCTCACCGCCACGCGCACGTACTTCTTGCATATTAGACTTGAGCTTTTCAAGTAATTCGTCATTAGGTGCGATCACCACCACAGGCATCGCTTCCGTTACTAAGGCTAGGGGGCCATGTTTGAGCTCACCCGCTGGGTAGGCTTCAGCATGGATATAACTAATTTCTTTTAGTTTTAATGCGCCCTCTAAGGCGATAGGATAGTGTAAGCCGCGGCCTAGAAATAAGGCATTTTCCTTGCTAGCAAAGCGATCAGCCCATGCCATTACTTGAGGTTCTAGTGCAAGGATCGAGCTAAGTGCAACTGGTAAGTGGCGCAGCTGTTTTAAATAGCTTGCCTCCAGTTCTGGAGCCATCCTACCTTTGGCTTTGGCTAAGGCAACGGTTAATAAGAACAGCGCAACTAATTGGGTAGTAAATGCTTTGGTAGAAGCTACACCGATCTCGACCCCTGCACGGGTAATGTAATTTAGCTTACACTCACGAACCATGGCGCTGCTAGCGACATTACAAATGGTTAATGTGTTGTCCATGCCTAAAGCGCGTGCGTGTTTGAGTGCTGCTAGCGTATCTGCTGTTTCACCTGATTGGGAAATCGTCACAACTAAGGTGTTAGGGTTGGGCACGCTTTCACGATAGCGATATTCGCTAGCGATTTCTACATTGACCGGGACTTTAGCAATCGCTTCAATCCAATAACGAGCAGTCATACCAGCATAATAAGAAGTACCGCAGCCTAGGATGAGAATATTATCAATGCGCTTAAAGATAGCTTCAGCCTCCTCACCAAATAACGGAGGATCAATGCTTTCAATATCTTGTAAAGTATCGGCTACCGCACGTGGTTGTTCAAAAATTTCTTTTTGCATGTAATGACGGTATGGGCCTAAGTCAGCCGCTGCCGTATACGCTGACACCGTATGTACTTTGTGCTCAACAGGGGCTAAGTTCGCATCTACTATCCATATGTTTGAAATTTGAAGATCGGCCATATCACCGTCTTCTAAGTAGATAATTTGATCCGTGGTGCCGGCGAGTGCTAAGGCATCAGAGGCAAGAAAGTGTTCATTATCACCTAGCCCAATGACAAGCGGAGAACCTTGGCGAGCAGCCACAATACGATGCGGTTCATCACGACAAAAGACGGCAATAGCATAGGCACCGCTCAAACGAGCGACAGTTTGTTGGAGTGTTTCAAATAAATCGCCGTGATACAGGTGATCCATCAAATGCGCAATCACCTCAGTATCTGTTTGGCTTTCAAAGGTGTAGCCCTGGGCGATCAGCTCTTCACGTAATTCCTCGTAGTTTTCAATAATTCCGTTATGCACTAGCGCAATGCGGGGTGAACCCTTGTCTTGACCAGAAAAATGGGGATGCGCATTATGAGTTGCGGGTGCGCCATGGGTTGCCCAGCGCGTATGCGCAATGCCTGTAAAACCTTGGATGCCATCGGCTTTGATTTGCTGCGCTAACTCTGCTACCCGTTGTGTACTGCGAGCGCGGTTTAATTCACCATTCATATAAACGGCAACACCGCAAGAGTCATAACCGCGATACTCAAGACGTTTAAGACCTTCTACCAAAATAGGGGTAATATCGCGTTGCGCTACAGCACCTACAATTCCACACATGAGCTTATCTCCAAAAAAGTAATTTCGCTATTTTGCTATAAAATGCTTGAAATTAAAAATCAAAATTGTATGAAAATATGTATAATTATTTTATTGAATAGTTTTGTTTAAAGTATAATAAATTATTAGGTAATTTTTGAAATTAAATTTCAAATCCTGTGTTTGATTGTTCATATTTACTGAGAGAAAGCGGGGTGAGGATGGTGTTATTAGATGATTTAGATAAACGGATTTTGAACGTCTTACAAGAGGATGCCTCTATCAGTAATCAAGCCTTGGCTGAAAAAGTCTTTTCCTCGCCTCCTACCTGCTTACGCCGTGTTAAGCGATTGGAAAAAACGGGGATTATTCAAAAACGCGTCACCTTGTTAGATGCCCAAGCACTAGGAAGCGATTTAACTGCGATTGTTGAGATCAATCTAACCCAACAATCGGCCGAAGTGTTTGATGCCTTTGAAGCCTTAGTTGTGTCAGAAAGCTCTGTAAAACAATGCTACCGTGTCACGAGTGGGCCTGACTTTATTGTGATTTTACAAGTACCAGATATGAATGCTTATCATGAATTAGTGGGTAAGTTATTTACGGCAACGAACCACGTCAGAAATGTACGGACCTTTTTCTCTACGTATCGTAGTAAGTTTGATACCACAGTCACGCTAGCGTAGGTGGCTGTGGTTAATCGCTGTTAGTCTAGGGGAGCCACAGTGCTCAGTCGGCGTTGCAGTACAGAGCGGGCTGTGCGAAGGCTCAGACGTTTCAACACCAGTTTGTAAAACGTTTTGCAGGCATCAAGCATTGACTCGGCCTTGGTGCTGCAACCCATGCGCAATTACGCTGTTTCTTAGGCAGAGGTGGGCGAAGGCTTTGCAGGGCTTTGTTTGCGTGTGTGTGCGGGCAGTGTGATGCATACTAGGCACACGAAAATAAGGGCAACGCTGATCCAACCCATCTTGGGGAGTCGCTCGCCCACAATGACGGCTGCAAGTGCGGCTGCGACAACTGGCTCCAGTAAGGTGATGGTGGTCGCTGTGCTGGCCTGGATCCGTGCCAGACCATAACCAAAACAGAGGTAGCCTAGGAACATCGGCACCAGCGCCATGTAGATGCCTACCGTGGCGTTGTTCCAAGAGTAATGATAAAAAAGAAATATATAGAGTACAGAAAATTAATGGGGCACAAAAAAGTATAACCTTAACACGTCATTATGATGCAAATGCTGATGACCGCTATAGGCGAATGCTGAAAGCCCAAAAAGCGGAGAAGGCGGGGGAGAATTTTGATAGTGAAGTTCTTTGCGATGATTTGGTGTTTTCAAGCTTCGGAGCCAGCTCCTTATATTCAAATAAAGCTCGAAAAGTCACCATTAGCCCTATGGGGGTGCTAAGAGATCCTGGTTTTAAAGGTTAAATATTGTTTGCTTTATATATGCATTGAATCAGAGCTGATAGACCATAAACCAAAGCCCCGATAAATAATTAACTCATGATGATCGGGGCTCATTAAGCGTTACATATTTAAATCATCTAATATACCAGCAGCAAGAAATTTGTTTAGATTAAAAGAAAAAGCGCCTAGCTTAGGCGCTTTAAATTTAATTGACTGAGAAGCCCAAATATTCAGGCAGCCATAGCGCAATAGACGGGAAGAACATCACGAGCAATAGGGCGCAGAACATCGTCAACATAAAGAGCATGGCCCAACCAAAGGTGTGTTCTAAGCGAATATTTGAGATCTTGGTAGTGACCATTAAGTTCACTGCTACAGGCGGCGTGAACTGCCCAATCGCAATATTCATCGCTAGCAAAATCCCGAACCAGACAGGATTCCATTCAAAATGATTGATTAATGGGATTAAGATTGGGGTCAGAATTAGGTAAATCGAAATCGCATCAAGTAGCATCCCGGCAAAGAGCACTAAAATCATAATGAGGAATAATAGTACTAAGCCATTATCAGACAAGCTCAAGATGATATCCGCTAGGTGTGTAAAAGTCCCAAGCGTGGTGCCTGACCAGGCAAAAATGCCTGCTAAGGCGATGATTAACAGCACGATACCAGAGAGTTTTGCCGCTTCGTTAAACATCTCAAGTAAGCCATGCCAGGTGAGTTGTCGATACACAAACGCACCTAAAAACAAGCCATAACTTACCGCTACAACGGCTGCCTCAGTCGGTGTAAAGAGCCCTGAGCGCAAACCACCTAAGATAATGACGGGCGCAAATAATGCGGGTAAGGCCTTGATAAAGCTTTGTTTAAAAGGTGGTCTTTCTTCGGTTTTGCTACTCTCCCAACCGCGAAGTCGAGCTAAAATATAACTCGGCACCAACAGCGCAACACCTGCTAATACACCTGGAATCAAACCAGCGGCAAACAGTGCACGTAAGTCTAGCCCTGGCATCATCACCGAATACAAAATTAAAGCAATGGATGGTGGGATTAAAATAGCCGTAGAAGCCGCAGCCGCAATCATTGATGCGGAGAAAGGGCGCGGATAGCCCGCTTTGGTCATGCTAGGTAACATCACCATTGCGACAGCCGCTGCATCCGCAGGGCCCGAGCCGCTCATGCCACCCATAATTAAGCAAACGATGACTGCTACCAAGGTTAGGCCGCCAGGACGTTGTCCAATGATCGATTGAGCAAAGGTAACTAAGCTAGCCGCCACCCCTGCGCGCTCAAAAATTAAGCCCGTTAAAATAAAAAGTGGAATAGCAATTAAAGGGTATTTAGCGATACTATTATAGGTATTGGTGCCGAGTGTTGCTAGCATATCGGGTGATAAGCCCATCACAATACCTATCGCACCACCTATACCAAGTGCATAGGCAACTGGCATACCGATTAGCATCGCTAGCAAAAAGGAAAGTAACATCCATAAGTCAGCACTCATGATACATTCTCCTCTGTGCCAAGCCGCATTCTAGCCATCCAATTTTGGGTGGTTCTCAGCATAATCACTGCTGATAAAATTGGCATCCAAATCAAATATATCCAGGTGGGATAGCCAAGGCCAGGTGAAAGGGAATCATAAATGTATTCTTCCCATGTTAAGACGCCACTATACCAAGCAACTAAACCCAGGACGACGACAGTGCCAAGCCATTGTAGGGTGTATAAAAGGCGTCTACCGCTAGCGCCTAGACGCTGTTCTAGGAAAGTGATACGGATATGGTCATTAGAACGAGCTGCTACAGCAGCTCCAGCAAAGGCCAGTACCACCATTAGGAATACCGAATACTCTTCGGTAAAGGCAAAAGAAATATCCGTGGCATAGCGGACTAAGACATTGGCTAAACTGATGATACAAATCGCAGCCAGTGCAATGATTGCTATCCACGATTCAATACGTATTTTTTTCGCTTTTGACATAATAGCTAGTAAACAATGTAAAACAAAAGGCGCAGCTAATAATAGACTGCGCCATCATCAGTTAAAACAAGATTAACGTTCTGAAATTGCTTTTTGAGCCGTTTCAACTAGTTCTGCGCCAATGCGCTTGGTCCATTTGTCGTACACGCTTTGTGTCGCTTCAACAAAGGATTGATGCTGCTCTTGGCTAAGCTCAGTCACTTCAACACCACGCTCGCGAATGTCATTTAAGGTAGCTTCTAGTTCAGTGCGGGACTTCTCGATACCCCATTGGCCAGCATCATAGGCTGCTTGCTTGAGCAGGGCCTGAGCTTCTTCGGCGATGGTCTTCCATACACGCTCACTCACGCCAAAAATTAATGGGTCATTCATGTAATGCCAGAGTGTAAGGTATTTCTGACTGGCTCTATCGGCACGAGCTGCTGAAAATACGGATAAGGGGTTTTCTTGACCATCGACTGCTCCGGTCGTTAGGGCAGGTAAGGCATCTGCCCAACTCATTTGCGTAGGATTAGCACCGAGGGCGTTAAACGTATCTAAGAAGAGGGGTGAACCCACAACCCGAATCTTTAATCCGCGTAAATCCTCAGGAGCGGTGATAGTATGCTTTGAGTTAGAGATTTCACGGAAGCCATTTTCACCCCAGGCTAAAGGAACAACCCCACGCTTGGCGATGGCGTCAAAGACCATTTTACCTGCTTCACCCTGTGTAATCGCATCAACCGCTGCATTGTCAGGCATTAAAAATGGCAGTGAAAATAAGTTAACTTCGGGCACCTGTGGTGACCAGTTAATGGTGGAGCCTAAAGCCATATCAATCAAACCACTACGCAAGGCGGAGAATTCTTTGGTCTGGTCACCCGAAACTAATTGAGCATTTGGGTAGACCTTAAGCTTAATACGTCCCTCTGAACGCTCTTCGACTAGCTCCGCCCATTTCTCAGCTGTTTGACCCATGGATAGGCATTGCCCAGCACGGTTGATACTGAGTATTCCTTTACTTCTTGCGCAAAGGCGCTTGCACAGAGCATCGAGGACATGGCAAGCGATGCGAGACTGATTGATAGACGTTGTTTAAAATTCATGAGCTCCTCCAAAAATAAGAATTTAAATTTACTTTTTATTTTGACCTAAAAGCAAATGAAGATGTGATAAAAGTGCCCATTTAGAATTAATTTATAAAATTGCTTGATTAGGAATGCGTTATGTATTAAAACAACTTTCCAAAAGCAAAACTCCTTGTCGAACCATCTCAACAAGGGGGTAAAATTCTAAATCGTCTTCTTTTTATGGAGTGAAATGACTTATGTCTTCTTTAAGTTAGGGCATTGACGCTAAGACCAGTCGAATGTCTTTGTTCACAGACTCCCAAACAATCGCTTGATCGATATTGTAGTATGCATGGACGTCAGTGCCTAATAATTCTGATAGCTCGTTTTTTAATCTTGACATCATGAAGAGAGTGACTCCTCTCTCTGCTTAGATCAAAATGTCAATATCACACTATCTTTAGTATCTTCATTTCGAGAAGCAGATTGCTTGGAGCGTGAAACTGCATTGCTGTTTTTTTTGTTTAGCAGTAAGCGCATTTATTACGGTATAAATTAACAATAAAAGCTTTAATGCGAAATATACCGTGATTTATATCGTTCGGTTAATTGTTTTCTGCGCATGACAAATTCTTTTAAATTTAACAAATACCGAGGCTTATAAAGATTGTGGATGAAATTTAAAATGTAACGCCCTGAAAACCTTAAAAACAGTTTCCCATTGAGGCTTACTCTTTCCATTGATTACTTTATATAAACTCTCTCGATTTAAGCCAGATTCTCTTGCTATTTCGCTAACTCCATGTTTTTTAATGAGAAAGCCAAGGGCTTCGATAAATGTATTTGGATCGTCATCAGACAAGCATTCTTCTAAAAACAGTTGAATGTCTTCTTGGGTTTCCATGTAATCAAAGGGGTTGAAATCTTTTAATTTTTCGCTCATTTCAATTTTCCAAAGATTTTAAAATTTGTTTAGCATTTTCAATATCTTTTCTTTGTGTTCCTTTATGACCACCACAAAGTAAAATAATTACTTGTTGCTGATGTATCGTGTAATAGACCCTATAGCCTTTACCAATAAATATTCGCATTTCATATAGACGTTCAGACAGTTGTTTTGAGTCTCCAAAATTCCCATTAATAAAACGAATAATACGTATATTAATTGCTTTGACTGCTTGTTTATCTTTCAAGGTGCTTAGCCATTTGTCAAAAACATCAGTTCTTTTAATTTGATATTTCATTACGAACATTGTAGCCTATAGGCTACATAAAGAAAACAAAATTTAATCCATTTATCCACAATTTTTGTGAATAAAAGCACATTTAACTAAATTTAAATCTAATATATTGAACCTACCCCATTCTTAACACAGCCCTTCAAAAAGCACCCGATAAGCATCCGCTTTTTTCTCCAAAGCCAATGGATAGGCACGGGAGGAGGAGGGTAAGCGGTATAAATTTAGTTCTCTGTTCTCAAATAATGTTCTGCTCGGTTCACCAATTTTCGGTTTGTCCGTGCTTGGTGGCAGTAATGACATTAGCGTCGTCGTGGCTAAGTCACCGGTTGTCATGATGGTGTGGCATTGAGGCAGTTGCGCTAGTAATTTACTTAGATTAAGCGGTTCAACAATCTGTAATGACTTATCAGCAGCATTGCCAGCCAATCGGATGACTTGATGGGCGGTATCACTGATGGCAATGCCTTTATTATATAGAAAGTCTCGGAGTAGCTCTTCATTAAAAGACTTGCCATCCGCTTCAAGAAAATAGTTCTTATCCTCAAAAAATATCAACCCAAAAATTCGCCACATTTCATTTTGCAAATTCGGATAATAAAAATCCATTTTCCGGCGATGACGTGGTGGTGGAAAGGAACCCAACATCAATAAGGCGGCATGTGGTGGTGCAAAAGGTGGTAGGGGATGAGTTTCTATGGGTTGCATAGGGGGTAAATCATTACATTTGATTGAAGCAAATGTCATTGTAAAGAAATGAGGACTTTTTGTAGGTGTTTGGTGTGATGTTTAGTTATATCGTGACTACATATACTAAGAGCTTAACTTTAAGTTGCTGTGTGGTGAGTTAGGGAAAAAGCCGGATGTACCATTTAAAGGTACTTTTAATGTTCGAATTAGTCCAGTGCTTCATCGGCAGGCCGCCATAGCTGTCAACGGCAATTTAAAATTGACCCCTTTTGGGGATAATCGGCAATCTAAATTTGACCCCCTAGA
>NZ_KV792961.1:102012-102619 GCF_001808335.1 Oligella sp. HMSC05A10
GACGATATTAAATCTGTGAATTAATCGGCAGCATACCGACTTTTCGTTTATCTTTTAATCGATAGCTTTCGCCATTTACTTGTACAACATGGCAATGATGTAAAAGTCTATCTAGCATCGCAGCGGTTAATGTGGCATCGTCCGCAAAGGTGCTAGCCCATTGGCTAAACGGTAAGTTACTCGTCAATAAGGTACTGCCTTTCTCATAGCGTTTTGCCACCACATTAAAAAACAAATTGGCTTCCTCACGACCGAAGGGTAAATAGCCTATCTCATCAATACTTATCTTCATTACAATTTATAGGTTTCATTGTTTGATCTAAGTTAGTTTAGAGTCATTTATAGATATCTTTACGATGACCAATATTAATAACTTCAATGGTTATAGTTTGTTCAATAATGTGGCATAAGATGCGGTAATTGCCAACACGATATCTCCAATCAGCTAAATCCTCTTTAATATTTTTCCCTGTAAACCAAGGATTAGAGCTATTAACTAAATTTTTTTCAATCCAAGCGATAATTAGACGAGCTTGAGTTTTATCTAGCTTTGATAAAGATTTTAATGCTTTTGCTGTATAGATAACTTGAAACATTACAACCCTAG
>NZ_KV792962.1:0-33084 GCF_001808335.1 Oligella sp. HMSC05A10
TTAGAGGGTGACAACTATCCTGACATAGAGAGTAGCTTTTCTCTTTCGGAAGAGAGGATTTAATTATTTCGTCAGTAAGTAGCATGATGGTAAAAAGCTGTCTTAGTTGAAGTTAAATCAAATGTACCATCATATTTACCATCATCAAAATTGAAACTTAGTCTCATTAAGTCAACACATAAGACCTAGAGAAACAAAAAAACCCCGATATAACAATAAGTTATCGGGGTTTTCTATCGCTACTAGAGTCTCTTAATAACTCTAGCGTTTCATCTTTGGCGGGAACGGAGGGATTCGAACCCTCGATACAGGTTTAAGCCCGTATGCTTCCTTAGCAGGGAAGTACCTTCAGCCTCTCGGTCACGTTCCCAAAGAATTTATAATTATATAGTTTAATTTTCAGTTTTGCCAGTATTTTGCTGGTTTAGCTTGAAAATTATTCTTCGTCTGTTGTTTCTTGGTCTAAACCGAAGACTTTATGCAAAGCACGCACGGCCAGTTCCATATATTTATCCTCAATCAGCACAGAGGTTTTAATTTCACTGGTGCTGATCATTTGGATATTAACCCCTTCTTCTGCTAGGGTGCTAAACATTTTACTGGCTACACCGGCGTGAGAATGCATGCCGATACCAACGATGGATACTTTACAAACCTTATCATCGGTGATGACTTCACGCGCATTGACATTTTTTAATACCACCTCGTTAATCACCTTAATCGCTTGTTTAAAGCCGCTGCGATTAACGGTAAAGGAGAAGTCGGTGGTGCCGTCAACTGATTGGTTTTGAATAATCATATCGACGTCGATATTAGCATCAGCAATGGGGCTGAGAATGCCGGAGGCGATACCTGGACGATCAGGCACCCCTAAGATAGTGATTTTAGCCTCGTCGCGACTAAAGGCAATACCAGAAACAACAGCAGCTTCCATACTTGGATCTTCCTCAATAGTAATTAGGGTGCCTGAAACAATCTCCTCTTCAACGGGAATCTCAGGATCAGTTAATGATGATAAAACGCATAGTGGTACTTTATACTTACCGGCAAACTCTACGGCGCGAATTTGTAAGACTTTTGAACCTAAAGAGGCCATCTCCAGCATTTCTTCAAAAGAAATCACATTCATACGACGCGCTTCTGGTACTACCCGTGGGTCCGTGGTGTAAACGCCATCTACATCGGTAAAAATTAGGCATTGGTCGGCTTTGATGGCAGCCGCAATCGCAACGGCAGATGTGTCTGAACCACCACGACCGAGGGTCGTAATATGGCCTTCTGGGTCAATGCCTTGGAAGCCCGTGACGATCACGACCTTGCCGGCATTTAAGTCATTGAGAATACGCTGACCGTCAATCTCCTTGATACGTGCTTTAGTGTATGCACTGTCGGTTTTAACCGGTACTTGCCAGCCAGTGTAGCTGCGGGCATCTACGCCTTGAGCTTGTAATGCCAGTGCTAACAGCGCACTACTAGCTTGCTCACCGGTAGCGGCCAACATATCCAACTCACGCGGATTAGGCATATCGGACAGCTCGGCCGCTAAACCTAAAAGACGATTAGTCTCACCAGCCATGGCGGAGGGCACCACGACCACTTGGTGTCCGGCTCTATGCCACTTGGCAACGCGTTTAGCCACATTTTGAATGCGTTCGATGGAGCCCATCGAAGTACCGCCGAATTTTTGTACGATTAGGGACATTTTTAATAATAAAAAAGGTTGAAGAAACAGTTAATATTACCTTAAAAGTCAGTACTTCTAAGGGATTTTGGTTTAAAAGTCTATAAAAAAACACATCCTACGTCGGTGGACTCAGGCTATGTTGAAGCGCAATATTTTTCCACGGGTAAACCCTTAAAAGTCATCAAAATGACGATTATTTAACAATGATAGGAGTATGTTTAGAGGATAAAGTTATTCATTATTAAACAATAAAAGCGATTATTTGGGAGACTATGATGCGTATCGGTTTTATCGGCCTTGGTAATATGGGCGGTCCTATGGCCTTAAATCTTGCGAAAGCAGGTCACGAGCTCACCGTCTTTGATTTATCTGCAGAGGCGATTGCGCACTTACAGGAAAAGGCACAGATTTCCGTTGCCAACTCACCGGTGGCCTTAGCTGAAGCAGGGCAGGATGTGATTGTCACCATGTTACCGGCGGCTGCGCATGTTAAGTCAGTTTATCTTGGTGACGATGGGGCTAGCGGTATTATTGCGGCGAGTAAGCCAGGTACGATATTAATCGACTCCTCCACTATTGATCCGGGTAGTGCACGTGAAGTAGCCGAGGTGGCTGAGGCCAAGGGTGTGATTATGCTTGATGCGCCAGTTTCTGGCGGTACCGTTGGAGCTCAAAATGCTACTTTAACCTTTATGGTCGGTGGTAGCGAAGCGGGTTTTGCCAAGGCAAAGCCAATTTTAGAAGCTATGGGTAAAAATATTGTTTATTGCGGCGAGCATGGCAATGGTCAGGTGGCTAAAGTAGCCAATAATATGCTTCTTGGCATTAGTATGATTGGTGTGGCTGAAGCCATGAATTTGGGTGTTAAGCTCGGGATGGATCCAAAGATCTTGGCCGGTATTATTAATACTTCCTCAGGACGTTGCTGGAGTTCTGAAGTGAATAATCCATGGCCGGGTGTGATTGAAACCGCACCGGCAGGCCGTGATTATCAGGGGGGCTTTTTTACGGATCTGATGCTAAAAGATATGGGTCTGGCCCTAGAGGCGGCTGCTCAAAGTGAGAGTGCCGTACCGATGGGTAGTTTAGCGCATGCCCTGTATAAGGAATCGAGCGAAGCGGGTAATGGTCGCAGCGATTTTTCTTCAATCATAAAGCATATTCAGAGTAAATAAGGGTGGATAATGTTTAATACAACGTTAAGCGAAGACCATATCATGATGCGCGATATGGCGCGCGATTTTGCTCAAAATGAAATTGCGCCTAAGGCACTAGCGTGGGAAGAGGCGCATTGGTTAGGTGATGATGTTATTCAGCAAATGGGTGAGTTAGGCTTTTTGGGCATGGTTGTACCCGAAGAGTACGGCGGCACCTACAGTGATTACATTGCTTATGCCTTGGTGATAGAGGAGATTGCTGCTGCCGATGCGGCCATGGCGACGATGATGAGTGTACACAGCTCGGTCGGTTGTGGCACCATTTTAAATAGCGGCAGTGAGGAGCAAAAGCGTGAATGGCTACCGCGTATGTGCACTGGTGAGATTATTGGTGCTTTTTGCCTAACCGAGCCACAGGCGGGATCTGAAGCGCATAATCTTAAAACCCGTGCCGAGCGGGTGGGTGATAAATGGGTCTTAAACGGTAGCAAGCAGTTTGTGACGAATGGTAAGCGTGCCGGTGTGGCTAATGTTTTTGCCGTGACTGACCCGTCTCAGGGTAAGCGCGGCATTAGTGCTTTTATTGTGCCGACGGACAATCCTGGCTATCAGGTAACGCGAGTTGAGGATAAACTCGGCATCAAGGCCTCTGATACCTGCGCTGTGAGCTTGGATAATTGTGAATTATCGGCTGATATGATCTTAGGCGAAGAGGGTAGAGGGCTTGCGATTGCGCTATCGAATTTGGAAAATGGCCGTATCGGTATTGCAGCGCAAGCTGTAGGGATTGCGCGTGCCGCTTTAGATGCCGCAGTCCAATACGCCAATGAGCGCGAGCAATTTGGTAAACCCTTGACGCAGCACCCAAGCATTGCCGATAAATTGGCAAATATGGCGACCATGGTTAATGCAGCACGTCTATTAACCTTGCATGCGGCCAGCATGAAGTCGCAAAATCTACCTTGTTTATCGGAGGCTTCGCAGGCCAAGCTTTACGCTTCTGAAATCGCAGAAAAGGTATGTAGCGAAGCGATACAGATTCATGGTGGTTATGGCTATTTATCTGATTATTTAGTTCAAAAATACTACCGTGATGCGCGTATCACGCAGATCTATGAGGGCACGAGTGAGATTCAGCGCCTGATTATTGCGCGTGGCCTTGGTGCTTAGCTAGCGATTGTGTGATTGAGGCAAAAAATAACCCCCATTCTTGGGGGTTATTTTTTGGCAAATGCGCGTATGTATCAAACAAAACACACGCTCAGTGCTGATGGCATTAGGCCGTCTGCTGTTTTAACTCACGCTCAAGCTCAGCCTTTAGATCCTCCGTGATACTTAATTGACGAGCTAATTCGTCTAAGTAACTACGTTCCATAAAATTAGGCTCATTAATCACCGCAAGGCTTAAGGCATATACCTGACTGGCAATGGCCGGGGAGTCAACGTACTGAGCTACTTCCTTAGGATCCACAGCTGTGTTGAGTAAACTGCTAATCCAGGCCTTTTCGTCGGCTGTACTGACACCCTGAGTCTGTTGTTCAATCAGCTCCTGCTCGGCTGGGTCAATCTGACCGTCCGCACGGGCAGCTAGGATAATGGCAGCAATTAAGGCGCGGCTGCTTTGATCCTGTGTTTGTTGGTCAAGTTCAGTAATATCCTGACCTTCGGGGGTATTAGCAAACCAAGGTCCAGCATCTGCTACTTTAAGCACACCTTGTTGCTGTTGTTGCCAACGCTGATAGGCACGAAATGCCACGGTGCCTAAGGCCGCTAAACCGCCGAGTTTTGACATATTGCTGTTGTTGCGACGACCGAGCAAAACAGCTAAGGCTCCTGCACCGAGTGCGATTTGATCGTTTTTAGAAAAAAGACCAGTATCATCAGCACGACCAGTGCTCGCTTTATCACTACGACCAATGCCGTCCTTAAGCTGACCGAGAATACTATCGGCGATACCACCTAAAGCACCCTGACTGCTTGAACGCTGCTTGCCAGAAGGGTTGCTGCTGATATCACCGACAATGTTTTGAAGAATATTAATAAGGCTCATGGAGAAATCCTATAGGTTAATTACACGCGACTGCGGTATTCCCAAGTGCGTGTGTCGATTTCGATTTTGTCGCCGATATTGCAGAAAGCAGGTACCGAGATCTCAAACTGATCGTTGATGCGCGCAGGCTTCATCACTTTACCGGAGGTATCGCCCTTGACCGCAGGCTCGGTGTATACGATCTCACGAACAATGGTGGTTGGTAGCTCAACAGAAATAGGGCGCTCTTCGTAGAAAATCACTTCAACTTCCATGCCTTCTTCAAGTACCTGAATGGCATCACCCATGCTCTCTTGCTCAACTTCGTATTGATTGTACTCTTCGTCCATAAAGACGTACATCGGGTCAGCATAATAAGAGTAAGTACATTCCTTCTTATCCAGCATGACTACTTCAAACTTTTCATCTGCTTTGTAAACCGCCTCACTGGCTGAGCCGGTTAAGAGGTTTTTGAATCTGAACTTAACAACGGCAGCGTTACGGCCTGATTTGTTATATTCTGTTTTTTGTACGACGAGTGGTTGGCCGTCAACCATGGCAACGTTACCGACGCGCAAATCCTGTGCGTTTTTCATTGTAAAAAATCTCCGATTGGATAGCTAAGTGTGAGCTAATCACGGCAGTCTGTGTGCCGCCACAAATCACACCTGGTGTATAGATGGTTATAAAGTTCACCCTATATTTTAGCTTTTTTTAGCGCAGTCTTCATAAAAATTCAAAATTTGCTGTGACAAGTCGGGTAATAAGCTCAAACGCTTACTTAGGGCTGCTTGAAAGTCTTGCCAAACAAGTCGCGCTGAGTTATCAAAGGCATGGCCTTGCAATTGCTGGATAAGTGCCTCTGGTGCTACGTTTTGATTCCACAAGCGATGTAATTGTCGCAGCCATTCCGGCGCCTGTATCGTGTCCAACCAAGCCTCCAGTTTCACCATATGATGAGCTTCAGCTTGTGGATAAATATGCCACAGCATCGGTTTTGCAGCCCAATGAGCTTGTACAAAGCTGTCTTCACCGCGGATGAGGTTGATATCCGCCACTTGTAGCAGCTGTTCATAATCACGCTGCACGATAAAATCAATTCGCTCAATATGGGCCTGGGAGTTTAAGCGCTTGGCTAATATCTCCAATTGCGGTGCCACCGACTCTGCAACGATGATCATCACCTCCGGTGTATTAGTTAGCGCCCTTAGTAGCGCTTCCAGCGGTGCATGCGGGTAGCAAAAGAGATTAATTAGCAGTGGTTTTTTTTCTTCATAGTAGTCAGCGCCAGCAGGGGATAGCAGCGTGTTTAAAAAAGCGGCAGCGCTGTCCTTAAGAGCTTGCTGTAAGCGTAAAAGACCGCCAGTTTTTTTGCTAAAGCCCGGAAAGAAAAAGTATTTAGGTACCCCATTGGGCTGGATTGAGGGTTGTAGGTGGTAGCCTTCAACCCAGGGCTCCGCACTTAAATACTCCAGATTTAACCAGCAACGGGTCTTGCCTTTCATCGCCTCTTGGTAGCTGGTGGGTAAGTCACAGGCAAAGGCTTCAATCACTAGATCGGCCGCTTGCCAGCAATCAATGTGTGGATGCCAATGTCTGATTTCTATCGTTTTCAGGAATTGTTGCGCGAGTTTAGGGTTAAGCTCCGGTTCGATTTTATTAAAACTCTTTAAATCATCAACCCATAGTCGGATCTGAGAGCTTGTCGGAAAACTTTGAGCCAAACGCCAACAAACGCCGATATCACCGAAGTTATCAATCACACGACAAAAAATATCAATGGTGCTAGTTTTTAAATTCACAATCTTCCAGAACAAGGTGTAGGGCCTCGAACTATCCTGAGATCGAGGCCCTATGATTAACTACTATGCAGCGCTAAGCGCTATTGGCTTAAGCCAATAAATTGCGTAGTACATATGGCAAAATACCGCCATGCTCGTAGTACTCAACCTCGATTGGCGTATCAATTCGAAGGAGTAAGTTCACATCCTGCGAGCTACCGTCCTCACGGTGAATCGTTAGAGTGACCTCCTGCTGTGGTTTAATGCCATTTTCCAAGCCGCTAATATCATAGCGTTCATTACCGGTGATGCCTAGACTCTCAACAGAGTCTTCGCCTTGGAATTGTAGTGGTAATACGCCCATACCCACGAGGTTGCTGCGGTGAATACGCTCATAGCTGCGGGTTATCACGGCCTTAACGCCGAGTAGGTAGGTACCCTTGGCAGCCCAGTCACGGGAGGAGCCCGTACCATATTCCTTGCCGCCGAAGATCACCGTAGGCACCCCATCCGATAGGTAGCGCATGGCGGCGTTATAAATAGGCATTTGTGCGCCACTTGGTTTATGAATGGTATCCCCACCCTCATAAAGCGTACCGTTAGCTAGCGGCGGAATCATCAAGTTTTTGATGCGGACGTTAGCAAAGGTGCCGCGCATCATAATTTCATGGTTGCCGCGGCGTGAGCCGTAACTGTTAAAGTCGGGCTTTTGGACGTGATGTTCCTTAAGCCAGAGACCTGCTGGTGAGGACTCGGCAATAGCGCCCGCAGGTGAAATATGATCGGTTGTCACTGAATCACCAAAGATACCTAAAGCTCGCGCTCCTTTGATGCTCGGCATGGGCGCTGGCGTCATGGAGAAGTTATCGAAAAAGGGTGGCTCGGCAATATAGGTGGATTCAGGCCAGTTATACACATCACCGCTCACCCCCTTGATGTTATCCCATAGCTTGCCCGGATGACTTTTAACCTGGGCATAGTTTTCACGATAAGCCTCAGGGTTCATGGCATAACTGACTAAGCTTTGCACCTCTTCATTGCTTGGCCAAATATCTTTTAAGTAGACTGGGCCATTAGTTCCAATGCCGATAGGCTCATGGTAAAGATCGCAACGAATGGTACCAGCTAAGGCATAGGCTACCACCAATGGTGGAGAGGCGAGGAAGTTAGCCTTGATATTCGGGTGGATACGTGCTTCGAAATTACGGTTACCCGATAGTATGGCCGAACAGATCAGTTCATGCTCAGTGATGGCCTGATTTAGTTCAACGCTTAAGTCGCCGGCGTTACCAATACAGGTAGTACAACCATAGGCAGCCACATCAAAACCGAGTTGCTCTAAATAGCTGAGTAAACCGGTTTCGCTTAAATAGCGCGTGACCACACGAGAACCAGGTGCCAGTGAGGTTTTAATCCTTGGGTTAACTCGTAGACCCAGTTCAACTGCTTTTTTGGCCACTAAGCCTGCCGCAATCAAAACGCTCGGGTTGGAGGTGTTGGTACAAGAGGTGATGGCGGCAATCAAGATATCGCCATTTTTTATGGTTGCATCGTTTTCGCCCGCTAGCGGGTAGGGCTGAGTGAGCGTCGCGGGCTCTTTGTTAAAACCGCCTTTAGCCGCTGGCATTGAAAATAGATGGTCAAAGGTAGACTTAAGCTCAGTCAGCTTAATTAAATCCTGAGGGCGCTTAGGGCCAGCCACAGAAGGTACAATGGTGCTGAGGTCAAGCGTTAACAGCGTGGTGTAGTCAATATCAGCAGCTGCTGGAACCCCGAACATTTCTTGTGCAGCGAAGTAGGCTCTAAGGGCATCAACCTCCGCCTCAGTACGTCCAGTGCCTTTGAAGTAATCAATGGTTTTTTCGTCGACTGGGAAAAAGCCCAGGGTTGCACCATATTCCGGCGCCATATTGGCAATGGTGGCCCGGTCAGGTACGCTTAAGCTGGCGGTGCCCTCACCACAAAACTCAACGAATTTACCCACCACATTATGAGCGCGCAGCATATTTGTCACGGTCAGGACTAGATCGGTTGCAGTGACGCCGGGGTTAAGCTCACCCCTTAGCTCCACCCCAATCACATCCGGCGTCAGGATATACACTGGTTGACCCAGCATTGCCGCTTCCGCCTCAATGCCACCAACACCCCAAGCAACCACGCCGATGCCGTTAATCATGGTGGTATGGCTATCAGTACCCACTAAACTATCGGGGTAGTAGACATCGTTTTGGTCCTTATAAACACCGCGGGCGAGGTACTCAAGATTCACTTGGTGCACAATCCCAAAGCCCGGCGGCACCACGCCAAAGGTATCAAAGGCCTGCATCCCCCATTTCATAAACTCATACCGTTCACGGTTACGCTCGAACTCAACTTTCATATTGAGATCAAGCGCATCCTTGGTGCCAAAGTAATCAATCATCACCGAATGGTCGACCACGAGGTCTACGGGTACCATGGGTTCGATAAGCTTAGGGGAATGCCCGTTTTTTTGAGCAACGCCACGCATGGCGGCAATGTCGGCTAAGAGTGGCACACCTGTGAAATCCTGGAGTACGACGCGGGCCACTACAAAGGGGATTTCATCAAGCCGTTTAGCCTGCGGCTGCCAATGAGCCAATTGCTTAACATGTGCGTCGGTGATGCGCTTACCGTCATGATTGCGCAGCACCGATTCAAGCACGATACGGATGGAGTGGGGTAGTCGATTGACCTCCGCACCCAGTAACTTGCCTAGTTCGGGCAAAGAATAATAGGCGCCTTGTGCCTGTTGAAGCTCAAGGCGTTTTAGGGTGTTGCTATATACCATGTCCTAACTCCTTTGTTTCTATGAATACAATCGTCAGAGTTTGCAAAAGAGCCTAAGACATTGAGCTTAGGAATATTACAAACTCTTGATAAAGCTGCCTAATTTGCTAATACCGTCTCTGATTTTATCCTCTGAAACGGTTACAAAGCTTAAACGCAGATTATTTTTAGGGGCTTTATCATGATCAATATAAAATGGCATCCCCGGCACATAGGCGACTTTACACTGCTCAACCACTTGCGGCAAAATGGCTGTGGTATCAATCTGTTCAGGCAGGCTGACCCAGATAAACATCCCGCCGGTGGGCTTAGTCCATGTACAGTTTTCAGGGAAGTGCTCGCTTAGTGCATCTAACATATAACCACATTGTTTGCGATACAGTTCACGCACGGTCGGTAGATGCTGATACAAAAAACCATCCTTAACCGCTTCGTAAATTGCCATTTGTGAGACCGTCTGCGTGTGTAAATCGGTGGCCTGCTTTAACTGTACCAGTTTATTAATCACTTCAACAGGGGCAACCACAAAGCCAATACGCAAGCCGGGTGCGAGCACTTTGGAAAAGGATCCCATGCGGATCACGGTCGCACCCGCCTGACGCCCTAAGTCGAGTAGTGAGGGTTGATGCTCACCTTCAAAGCGCAACTCACCGTAGGGATCGTCCTCAATAATTGGTAAGCCGTATTTAGCACATGTCTCAACCAATGCCTGCCGACGCTCCAAGGTCATGGTGATACCGGTTGGATTTTGGAAGTTGGGCAGCACATAAATAAAGCGTGCATCAGCAGCTTTTTCAGGGGTAATATCCTCTGCGATGATGCCGTACTCATCGGTGGCGACTGTGCCATAGCGCGGGTTTTGTACGGAAAAGGACTGTAAAGCGCCTAAATAAGAGGGTGATTCAACTAAAATTTTAGCATCATCATCAATAAATAATTTGCCGATTAAATCCAAGGCTTGCTGTGAGCCAGAAACAATTAGCACCTCCTCAGTCGCTACCTTGACACCACGTTTAGCAAAGTCTTGAGCAATCCACTCACGTAATGGACGATAGCCCTCGGTCGGTCCGTACTGTAAAGCGGACTCGGGATTATCGGTGAGCACCTTAGTAAAGGCATCAAGTAGTTCTTTTTTTGGAAAGCCTTTAGGCGAGGGTAAGCCGCCAGCAAAGGAGATCACATCGGGACGCTCTGTGACCTTTAAAATCTCGCGAATAACAGAGCCGGTCAGATTTTTAGCGCGTTGTGAGAACTTATCCTCTACCTTAAAATTTGAAGTTGTTGTTGTCATTGAATTACTCGTCTCGAAAAAATTAGTTATTTAAAATAATCGATAATTAATGATACCGCTTTTAGCGTCAGTCTGCTGTTAATTAAATGCGCTTATGGTGATGATGATTTTAACGATGGACTGATTGCAGCCAGTCTATCCATCATGGGATAAGCGGGGTGTGTAAGCGCATTAAAAAAGGGGTTTAGTGCGTGCGACCAAACCCCTTGATGCTAATTAACAAACTTCAGACTAATTAGAGCTCTACGCTATCGGCAACCTCTTGGAAATCTTGGATTTCGTTAAAGTTCATGTAGCGGTAGATCTTATCGCTATTTTCGTCGATGATACCGATATTTTCTAGGTACTCTTCGCGCGTTGGGATCTTACCTAGGCGTGAGCAGATTGCTGCAAGCTCCGCTGAGCCGAGGTAGACGTTGGTGTTTTTACCAAGACGGTTAGGGAAGTTACGCGTACTGGTAGACATAACAGTCGCACCTTCTCGCACCTGCGCTTGGTTACCCATACATAGTGAGCAACCCGGCATCTCGATGCGTGCACCCGCCACACCGAAGGTGCCGTAGTGACCCTCTTCAGTTAACTGCTTCTGATCCATCTTGGTTGGCGGCGCAACCCATAAGCGAACAGGAATGTCACGCTTATTCTCAAGTAGTTTAGAAGCGGCACGGAAGTGGCCGATATTTGTCATGCAGCTACCGATAAAGACTTCATCGATTTTCTCACCCGCCACATCGGATAAGGTTTTAACATCATCAGGGTCGTTAGGGCAGGCCACTAGCGGCTCGTGAATTTCAGCGAGGTCAATCTCAATCACGGCAGCGTACTCAGCATCCGCATCTGGCTCTAGCAGTTGAGGATTCTGTAACCACTCCTCCATCGCACGAATACGGCGAGCTAATGAGCGCTCATCCTCGTAACCATTAGCGATCATCCACTTCAATAAGGTGATGTTAGACTTCAAGTACTCAATGATAGGCTCTTTATTTAAACGTACTGTACAACCTGCGGCAGAACGCTCAGCGGAGGCATCACTTAATTCGAAGGCCTGCTCAACCTTAAGATCAGGTAGACCCTCAATCTCTAAAATACGGCCGGAGAAGATGTTTTTCTTACCCTGTTTAGCCACCGTAAGTAAACCCTCTTTGATGGCGTAGTATGGGATGGCATTCACTAGGTCACGTAAGGTCACGCCGGGCTGCATTTTACCCTTGAAGCGCACGAGTACAGACTCAGGCATATCTAAAGGCATTACACCGGTAGCGGCCGCAAAAGCCACTAGACCGGAACCCGCTGGGAAGCTGATGCCGATTGGGAAACGTGTGTGTGAGTCACCACCCGTACCAACTGTATCAGGCAATAACATACGGTTTAACCAAGAGTGAATCACACCATCACCTGGACGTAAGGAAATACCGCCACGGGTACTGATGAAATCAGGTAGTTCGTGGTGAGTTTTAACGTCGACTGGCTTAGGATAAGCCGCGGTGTGACAGAATGACTGCATCACTAAATCGGCAGAGAAACCTAAACATGCTAAGTCTTTAAGCTCATCACGCGTCATTGGACCGGTGGTATCCTGGCTACCAACAGAGGTCATGCGTGGTTCACAGTAGGTGCCTGGACGAATACCTTGACCTTCAGGCAAGCCGCAGGCGCGACCAACCATCTTTTGCGCTAAGGTAAAGCCTTTGCCAGTATCAGCCGGTTGTTCAGGTAAGCGGAACACATTTGAAGGCGCTAAGCCTAAAGCCTCACGTGCTTTTGCAGTAAGACCACGACCAATAATTAAAGGAATACGACCGCCGGCCTGTACCTCGTCAAATAAGACATCGGATTTAACCTTAAACTCTGCGATTACCTCGCCGTTTTTAAGTGCTTTACCCTCGTATGGGCGTAATTCGATCTCATCGCCCATTTCCATCTTAGAAACGTCTAATTCGATAGGTAGGGCACCGGCATCCTCCATGGTGTTATAGAAAATAGGAGCGATTTTGCCGCCAAGACAGACGCCGCCGAAGCGCTTGTTAGGTACAAAAGGAATGTCCTCACCAGTAAACCATAGGACGGAGTTGGTCGCTGATTTACGAGATGAACCGGTACCAACAACGTCACCTACATAAGCAACGAGATTGCCTTTTTCCTTGAGGTTCTCAATAAACTGAACTGGACCACGCTTACCGTCTTCCTCGGGCTCGAAAGAAGCGTCAGGGCGCTTGTTTTTAAGCATTGCCAAGGCGTGTAGTGGAATATCTGGACGGGTCGTTGCATCAGGAGCAGGGGATAAATCGTCTGTGTTGGTCTCGCCGGGTACCTTAAAGACGGTGATTTTTAAGCTCTCAGGTACGGCAGGACGACTGGTAAACCACTCAGCATCAGCCCAGCTTTGTAATACCTCTTTGGCAAATTGATTGCCAGCTTCGGCCTTTTCACGTACATCGTGGAAAGCGTCGAACATTAATAAGGTGTTTTTAAGTGCATTGGCAGCGATTGGCGCTAATTGCTCATTATCCAATAGCTCAACTAATGGTGCAATATTGAAACCACCTAACATGGTACCTAAAAGCTCAGTGGCTTTTTCAGGGCTAATTAAAGGGGTTTTTTCTTCGCCAAAAGCAAGGGCTGCTAGGTAAGAAGCCTTGACTTTGGCAGCGTCATCTACACCCGCTGGTACGCGGTGTGTCAGTAGATCAACTAAAAACTGCTCCTCACCGGCCGGTGGGTTTTTAATTAACTCGATTAAATCGGCGGTTTGTTGGGCAGAAAGGGCTAAAGGAGGTATGCCTAAAGCCGCACGCTCTTCAACATGCTTACGATATGCTTCTAACATTTTATTACACCTTTTTAGTTTAGAATGTTGATTTTACTTGATTATTTACTGAGTATATCATAAGTCTTATGTCTTATATAAGACCTAGGCACTTATCTTTATTTTTAGTGACTTTATGCTCACACTATACACTATATGATGTGAGTGATTTGATCACGATTCAGCTGACAGACTTAAAGGTTCAATATGTTTAAAAATATCGTATTCGCTGGGGCTAAAGCCGTGTTCTTCGGCTTAGCCGCTTTGACCATCAGTACCACGGCATCTGCTTCAGCCAAGGTTGAGCAGGAGTTGCGCGACTATTTAAGCTCGATGGGTATACAAGACAGTTTTAGCTGGCAGCGTATCCAGGGTGAGTCGTTGGCTGATGCCACCATTTATGGTGTGGTCTTTAGTCGTGGCAAGGGCGCTCAAAAGAAGACGTATTTGATTAAAGAAATGGATTTTGATGACTATCAGGTGTCAGCTAATCGTGTCGCCGTTGATGTGACTTATAAAGGTATCACCGACGAGGATGGGGTGCATTTGTTGTTATCGCAAAAGTTAAACGCGACTAAGGGCTTGCAGCGCTATGGCTATCAACAGCTAGACGATATTCAGCTGCGACTCAGCTATGATATGGAAAAAACAAATGGTAGTTTGACGGGAAATTTGGCGCTCAAGCAAAAGGCGGTGCTGGATAGTCAGTTCGATTTTAAAACAGAGGGGATTGGCCCTTTGCTAGAGCAACTACTTGCCTTAGATGTCGCAACCATCGATCCGGAGTTGATTTTATTGAGCACCATGACCACCAAGTTGCATTATCTCCGCCTCGATCTTAAGGACGATGGTTTGAATCAGCGCATGTTAGCCCATGATTCTTCACATCGTGGGGAGGTGGAAAAGCACTATCAAGCCTGTGTTGGAGCGTTGGATGAGTTTGCTATTCAGCAGCTGAGTACAGCCTGCCAAGCGCTACGTGATTATTTTCTGGCGCAGAAAAATCAGCTACATATTTCAATGACGCCTGCTAAACCTTTTGTGATAGCAGAGTATCTGCCGATGTATATGCTAATGAGTCGAGCTGGACCAAAGGCAGTGAGCGGTTTAATTAAAAAGGTGGTGAGTGATTTAAATCTACGTATTAGTAACTAGCAAATAATACAACTAAGCTCACGCCATTATTCGCTTATGTCGTGGCAAATCGGTTAAAATTAAGCTTTGTTTTAAACGTGTATTTCTTCAAAGGGTCAACTTTATGTCAAATTCAAATGCGACCATCTTGCAATCGCTACCTGTCGGTCAGAAAGTCGGGATTGCTTTTTCAGGTGGTTTAGATACGTCTGCTGCTTTATTGTGGATGAAATTAAAAGGCGCACAGCCCTACGCATATACGGCTAACCTCGGTCAGCCGGATGAGGACGATTATGAGGTGATTCCGCGCCAAGCCAAAAAGTATGGTGCCATTGAAGCGCGTTTAGTAGATTGCCGTCTGCAACTAGCCTATGAGGGCATTGCAGCGATTCAAAGTGGTGCTTTTCATGTAACCACAGGCGGTATGCCTTATTTTAATACCACCCCTATTGGTCGTGCTGTCACTGGTACGATGCTCGTGTCCGCGATGCAAGAGGATGAGGTCAATATATGGGGTGACGGTTCCACGTATAAGGGCAATGACATTGAGCGTTTTTACCGCTATGGTCTTATTACTAATCCTAAGCTTAAAATTTACAAGCCTTGGTTAGACCAACAGTTTATTGATGAGCTGGGTGGTCGTCAGGAAATGTCTGAGTTTTTGATTGAAAATGGCTTTGATTACAAAATGTCGGTTGAAAAGGCTTACAGTACCGACTCTAATATGCTTGGTGCCACGCATGAGGCCAAGGACTTAGAGTTCTTGGATAGCAGTTTGAAAATCGTCAAACCAATTATGGGCGTGGCTTTTTGGGATGAGTCAGTCGAGATTAAGCCTGAGGTGGTACGTGTTCGCTTTGAAGAGGGTGTGCCAGTAGCGCTTAATGGTCAGGAGTACGATCCTGTTGCACTTTTCTTAGAAGCGAACAAAATTGGTGGTCGTCACGGTTTGGGTATGACCGATCAGATCGAAAACCGTATCATTGAGGCGAAGTCGCGCGGTATTTATGAGGCTCCGGGCATGGCCTTATTGCATATTGCCTATGAGCGTTTAGTGACTGGTATTCATAATGAAGACACGATTGAGCAATACCGCATTAATGGCTTACGTTTAGGTCGTTTATTGTATCAAGGACGTTGGTTCGATTCGCAAGCCCTGATGCTGAGAGAAACGGCACAACGTTGGGTGGCTAGAGCGATTACGGGTGAGGTGACCCTAGAGTTGCACCGTGGTAATAACTATATTTTCTTAAATACGGAATCGCCTAACTTGACTTACGAAGCCGATCGCTTAAGTATGGAAAAGGTTGAGGATGCAGCATTTACTCCGCTCGATCGTATTGGTCAATTAACGATGCGTAATTTGGACATTATTGATACACGCAATAAGCTTGGTATCTACACCAAATCTGGTTTATTAGTTGCAGGCAAGGACTCGGTAGTACCCCAATTAGAGGGTTCAACTAAGGACGAGAAGTAAGTCTGCCATGCGTAGTTGATATAGCAAAGGCGCCTCCGAGTGGGGCGCCTTTATTGCTCTATGAGCTAATCGCTCTAATCATTCGCTAATTAGCGATCCTCAAGCTTGACGAAGCTTTGGTTTTCCGGGCCAACGTAGTTTGCAGTAGGACGGATAATCTTGTTATCAACCCGTTGCTCAAGAATGTGCGCAGCCCAACCTGCGGTACGCGCAATCACGAAGAGCGGTGTAAACATCGCTGTAGGCACGCCCATCATATGATATGACACAGCCGAGAACCAGTCTAAGTTAGGGAACATTTTTTTGGCATCCCACATCACGGTTTCAAGGCGTTCAGCGATTTCATACATCTTGGTGTTGTTAGCGCTTTCAGAAAGCTCTTTAGCAACCGCTTTGATGACTTGATTACGAGGGTCTGAAACAGTGTAAACAGGGTGACCAAAACCGATGATCACTTCCTTGTTTTCTAGACGTTTACGGATATCGGCTTCAGCATCATCTGGATTGTCGTAGCGCTTTTGCACCTCAAAAGCGACTTCGTTTGCGCCGCCGTGCTTAGGACCACGTAAGGCACCGATAGCGCCAGAAATACAAGAGTACATATCAGAACCCGTACCTGCAATCACGCGACTGGTAAAGGTTGATGCGTTAAACTCGTGCTCAGCGTAGAGGTTTAAGGAAATATGCATAGCGCGAACCCACTCTTCGGGAGGGGTTTCACCGTGCAACAACTCTAAGAAGTGACCGGCAATGCTGTCTTCATCAGACTCGACATCAATAACCACGCCGTTATTGCTGAAGTGGTACCAGTAAAGTAGGGCAGAGCCTAAGCAAGCAATCAAACGATCGGCAATATCACGTGCGTCAGCGGCATTGTGATCGTCTTTTTCAGGTAAGGCGCAGCCTAACACAGACACCGCAGTGCGCATCACATCCATCGGGTGGCTGGCTGCTGGTAAGCTTTCTAACACCTCTTTGACTGCTAAAGGTAAACCGCGCAGTCTTTTTAGCTTTGCTTTATAAGCGGCAAGCTCAGCAACATTAGGCAATTTGCCGTGAATCAATAAGTGAGCAACCTCTTCAAATTCACACGCACCAGCCATGTCTAAAATATCATAGCCACGGTAATGTAAGTCATTACCAGAAAGGCCTACGGTACAAAGTGCGGTATTGCCCGCTGCAACACCCGAAAGAGCAACTGACTTTTTGCCCTTAGGTTTGTTTTCTGTGCTTTGATCTGTTTGACTCATGAAGTCCTCCTATGATTTTTAAAAAATTATTTTTTTGCGTAAAGATTATCTAAATACTCTTCAAAGGCAAAGTAACCAATGCTCTCGTAAAGCTCCATCCGAGTTTGCATCATATCAACCACGTTTTTCTGATGGCCGTCTTTGCGAATGGCTTCATACACTGTTTGAGCCGCTTTATTCATGGCGCGGAAAGCAGATAGCGGATAGAGAACCATGCCTACGTCTACGCTTGCTAACTCCTCTACGGTAAATAATGGGGTTGCGCCGAACTCAGTGATATTTGCTAACACCGGTACTTGTAAATTGTCGGTGAAGAATTTGTAGGTTTCTAAATCATGCGCAGCTTCAACGAAAATCGCATCGGCGCCAGCCTCAGCACATTTTTGAGCACGTTCAAGCGCAGCTTCCACGCCAAAACTTTGAATCGCATCGGTGCGCGCAATGATATAGAAGTCAGGATCGGTTTTAGCGTCAACCGCAGCTTTAACGCGGTCGATCATCTCCTCCGTAGAAACGATTTCCTTATTAGGGCGGTGACCACAACGCTTCGCATCGGCTTGGTCCTCAATATGACAAGCTGCGGCACCGAATTTAATTAAGCTTTTAATGGTGCGGGCAATATTAAAAGCGGATGGGCCGAAACCGGTATCAATATCAACCAGTAAGGGGGTATCGCACACATCGGTAATACGACGAATATCCGTTAAAACATCGTCTAAGGTGTTAATACCTAAATCAGGTAAACCTAAAGAACCGGCCGCAACACCGCCACCGGATAAGTAGATTGCCTTAAAACCAGCGCGCTTAGCTAAGAGGGCGTGATTAGCGTTAATGGCACCGATAATTTGTAATGGCTTTTCTTCAGCTAAGGCTTGACGAAAAGCTGCACCTGCAGATTTTTGACTCATATCCTTTACTCTATCTAAAATAATAGCCACCCGTGCTATTAAGAACGGATGGCTTTTAAAGGGACTAAGCAGAACAAGGCTGCTTAAATTGATTTAAAACAATCTACTGCGATTATTTTAATAGATCAGCCACACCATCACGTTCTTCGAGAAGCTCGTTAAGTGTCTTGTCCATGTAGGCACGTGAAGTCTCGTCAATTTCTAGACCCTCAACGCGTTTGTACTCGCCGTTTTCACAGATGACTGGCACACCGTACATAATGCCCTCAGGGATACCGTAAGAACCGTCAGATGGTACACCCATGGTTACCCACTGACCGTTAGAGCCTAAGACCCAGTCACGGATGTGATCGATGGCGGCGTTAGCGGCAGAGGCGGCTGAAGATAGGCCACGAGCCTCAATAATCGCCGCACCGCGCTTACCAACCTTAGGAATAAACTCGTTTTTATTCCATTCTTCGTCGTTAATGAGATCCTTTAAGCTCTCACCATTAACTGTGGCAAAGCGGTAGTCAGGGTACATGGTTGGAGAGTGGTTACCCCAAACAGCGAAATCACGGATATCTTTAACGGCTTTAGCAGATTTTTGCGCTAGTTGAGTTAAGGCACGGTTATGGTCTAGACGTAGCATCGCAGTGAAGTTTTTGGCCGGTAAATCAGGTGCAGACTTCATTGCAATATAGGCATTTGTGTTGGCAGGGTTACCCACGACTAATACCTTAACATTGCGATCGGCGACCTCGTTAAGTGCTTTACCTTGTTCAATAAAGATCTTGGCATTAATCTGTAATAAATCAGCACGCTCCATGCCTGGGCCGCGCGGGCGAGAACCTACTAATAAGGCAATTTGTGCATCTTTAAAAGCCTCTTTAGGATCGCTGTGAGCAGTCATACCCTCTAATAACGGGAATGCGCAGTCATCTAGTTCCATCATCACGCCTTTGAGTGCGTTTTGAGCTTTTTCATCGGGAATTTCAAGCAATTGAAGGATAACCGGTTGGTCCTTACCTAGCATTTCACCCGAGGCAATACGGAATAAAAGAGCATAGCCGATTTGGCCGGCGGCGCCTGTGACCGCAACACGTACAGCAGGTTTTGACATAGTAGTAACTCCAGCATTACATGTGAAAATGTAATGAAACGTTTAAAAATCTTGTTAAGCTTAGATCAATAATTAGCTTGAGTCAATGTAGACTTATGTCTTATGTCTTATATAAGATAGATGAATGGACTTTCTTTGTCACTAATGCGATAATATGGCAACAAATCTTTCTTAAAGTTATGAGTAAATTACAGTCTAATCTTACCAGTAAGCCCCCTTCGCGTAAGAGTTTGAGGGTCGCTGCTCCACGTGGTCCGCGGACCCTATCATCCCGCACCGCTAAGGCGGTCGCTACGGCTAGGCAACGTGCTGCTTTTTCTCCACTGTATAAGCAAATTAAGGAATTAATTTTAGAGAGCTTGAAAGCAGGGGAGTGGAAGCCGGGCGAGAGTATTCCGAGTGAGCTTGAATTGGCCTCACTGTATCAAGTTAGCCAGGGCACGGTCCGTAAGGCCATTGACGAATTATCTGCTGAGAGTGTCTTAATCCGTCGCCAGGGCAAGGGGACGTTCGTTGCGACGCATCATGAGGATGAGGTGCGTTATCGTTTTTTACGCTTAGCAAGTCGTCATGGTCAAGAGAAAAAAGAAAAGCCTGTAAGCGATTTTTTGGCCTGTGATTTTCGTAAAGCCGATCAGCTTGAGTTGGATTTGCTGGAACTGCCGCCCGGTAGTGAAGTGGTTGAAATTGACCGGGTGATGCGCTTTGATGATAAACCGGTGGTGTTTGAGCAGATTATTTTGCCAGCGGATAGTTTTAGAGCGCTTAATCTAGCCACCTTACAAAAGCGCTTGCCCTTATATGGGCTCTTTGAGTCAGAATTTGGGGTGAGTATGATTCGTGCCGAAGAGCAACTTTATGCGGTTGCTGCCAATGACAAAGTCTCTGAGTTACTGCAGGTACCAGAAGGCTATCCACTGTTAGCGATTAATCGGATCGCTTATACTTATGGCGACAAACCGATAGAAATTCGTAAAGGAATGTATCTAACTAAGGATTACTTTTACAGAAATAGTTTAAACTAGTAGGACAGATTTTTATTAACTAATACCATTTGTCATGGTTCAACGATTTTCTTTCTAAGATAGGGGTAAATTTACTATGTCTGAAAATCAAAAAAAGCCTTATCGCGAATTCCGCAATGTCAGCGTAAGGAATATTACCGTTGACTTTAAGCAGCCGCTCGCTGCTAGGGTCTCGATTTTGCATCGTGTCAGCGGTGCGCTCTTGTTCTTGGCGTTGCCGATTGTGTTTGTGCCTTTATTTGCAGCAAGCGTGGCTTCACCAGGCTCTTTTGCTGAGTTGGGTAGCGGTTTTGGTGGCTTTTTATTAAAGCTGATTTTATTAGTGTTGTTATGGGGCTTTATGCACCACCTCTGTGCTGGCGTGCGCTTTTTAACCTTAGATTTTGGTCGTGGTTTAGAAAAAGCAGAAGCGCATAAGAGTGCTCGTCTTGTGGTGATAGTCAGCTTAGTATTGACCTGTATTTTTGCAATTAAAATGTTTGGAGTGCTCTAATGGAACGTTATGAACAATATGGACATACACGTCGTGCGGTAGGTGCTCGTTACGGCGTGATGGATTTTATTATCCAGCGTGTGACGGCGGTTATCTTAGCCGTGTATTCAATTCTGTTTTTATTAGTAGTTCTCTTTACCAAAGTTGACTATTACTCTTGGCTAAATCTATTTACCTTTACTTGGTTTGGCGGTTTTCCTGCCGGCAAGATCTCCACATCCTTAGCCTTTTTTGCTCTGATTTATCACGCCTGGGTTGGTGTGCGTGATATTTGGATGGACTATATTACCTGTGTCAAACTTAGATTAGCGCTACAGGTACTCACTGTGATGTGGTTAGTCTCTTCGATCGTTTATTTTGCTAGTGTTCTTTGGAGTCTATAAGCCGTGGTTGCAATTCATTCTTCTTTACCCCGTCGTCAATTTGACGTGGTTGTTGTGGGTGCCGGTGGTGCCGGTATGCGCTGTTCATTACAATTAGCTCAGGCTGGCTTGTCTGTTGCTGTTTTATCTAAAGTTTTCCCGACTCGTTCGCACACGGTGGCAGCTCAAGGTGGTGTTAGTGCTTCGCTTGGCAATATGAGTGAGGACCATTGGGAATGGCATATGTATGATACGGTTAAGGGCTCCGACTGGTTAGGTGACCAGGATGCGATTGAGTTCCTTTGCCGTGAAGCGCCGAATGCGGTGTATGAGTTAGAGCACTTTGGTATGCCATTTGACCGTAACCCCGACGGTACGATTTATCAGCGTCCATTTGGTGGTCACACTGCGAATCATGGTGAAAAGCCGGTTCAACGTGCTTGTGCCGTAGCTGACCGTACTGGTCATGCCTTATTGCACACCTTATATCAGCGTAACGTTGCGGCTCGCACTCAGTTCTTTGTTGAGTGGATGGCCTTAGACTTACTACGTAACGAAGACGGTGATGTACTCGGTGTGACAGCACTTGAGATGGAAACCGGTGATATTTATATTTTAGAGGGTAAGGCGACCGTATTAGCGACGGGTGGTGCGGGCCGTATTTGGGCTGCTTCGACTAACGCCTTTATTAATACCGGTGACGGTTTAGGTATGGCGGCTCGTGCCGGTATTCCGTTACAGGATTTAGAGTTCTGGCAATTCCACCCAACCGGTGTCGCTGGTGCCGGTGTACTGATTACCGAGGGTGTACGCGGTGAGGGCGGTATTTTATTAAACAAAGACGGTGAGCGCTTTATGGAGCGTTATGCACCGACGCTTAAGGACTTGGCGCCACGTGACTTCGTTTCACGTTCGATGGACCAAGAAATTAAAGAGGGTCGCGGCTGTGGTCCTAATGCAGATCACGTATTGTTAAAGCTTGATCACTTAGGTGCAGACGTGATTAATAAGCGTCTACCATCGATTCGTGAAATTGCAATCCGCTTTGGTAACGTTGACCCGATTAAAGATCCTATCCCTGTGGTGCCAACAATCCACTATCAGATGGGTGGTCTTCCTACCAATATTCAAGGTCAGGTATTAGACTATGTTAACGGCGAGAATAAGGTGATTAATGGTCTCTACGCTGTGGGTGAGTGTGCAGCTGTTTCGGTACATGGTGCGAATCGCTTAGGTACTAACTCATTGCTTGACTTAATCGTGTTTGGTCGAGCCACTGGTAATCACTTAGTGTCTGAGCATTTAGAAAAGCAAAGAGCGCACCAGGATCTACCTAAAGAAGCCGTTGATAAGTCAATCGCACGTGTAAGTGAACTTGAAAACCGTACTTCCGGTGAGAAAGTGCAAGAAGTAGGTGATGCAATGCGTATCTCGATGCAGAGCCACTGTGGCGTATTCCGTACCTTAAAGCTGCTTAATGAGGGTGTTGAGCAAATCGAGGAAATCGCCGAGCGTGCTAATCACATTTACTTTAAAGACAAATCCAAAGTCTTTAACATGGCTCGTCAAGAGGCCTTAGAGATTTCCAACATGATTGAGGTTGCGCGCGCTACTATCACATCAGCCGCTGCACGTACTGAGAGTCGTGGTGCTCACGCCCTAAATGACTATCCTGAGCGTGATGACGTGAATTGGTTAAAGCACACCTTATGGTATTCAGAGGGCAGTCGCTTAGAGTATAAGCCGGTTCAGATGAAACCCTTAACTGCTAAAACAGTTGAGCCTCAGAAACGTACATTCTAATTGGTATAGGTTGAAATTATGTCTAAACGAATTGTTAAATTTGAGATTTATCGCTACGATCCGGACAAGGACGAGCGACCATATATGCAGAAATTGGATGTTGAGCTGAAACCAACTGACAAAATGCTGTTGGATGCTATTGTACGCATCAAAAATGACGTAGATGATAGTATTTCAATTCGTCGCTCTTGCCGTGAGGGTGTTTGTGGCTCTGATGCGATGAACGTGAATGGTAAAAACACCTTGGCGTGTATTACCAACTTGAATGATTTAAAAGAGCCGATTGTGTTACGTCCGCTACCGGGTCTTCCGGTGATCCGTGACCTGATTGTTGATATGACATACTTCTTCAATCAGTATCATTCAGTACGTCCATACCTTGTGAATAATACGCCACCACCAGAGAAAGAGCGCCTACAAAGCCCACAAGCTCGCGAAGAGTTAGATGGCTTGTATGAATGTATTCTATGTGCCTGTTGCTCTACTTCGTGTCCTTCTTTCTGGTGGAATCCGGATAAGTTTGTGGGTCCTGCAGGTTTATTACAAGCTTATCGTTGGCTTGCTGATAGCCGTGATGAAGCAACCACAGAGCGCTTGGATAACCTTGAGGATCCATACCGCTTGTTCCGTTGTCATACCATCATGAACTGCGTGGATGCCTGTCCTAAGGGACTAAATCCGACTCGCGCCATTGGTAAGATCAAAGAGATGTTAGTTCGTCGTACAGTTTAGTGACTGTACACTGACTTGTTAGAGTACAAGGAATGAGCATATCAGAGGTTGAACTTGCCCGTGCACGCCTTCGTTGGCGTGCACGGCGCGGTTTATTGGAAAACGATTTAATTCTTACGAACTTTCTTGATCTTTATGAAGAGCAATTAAGTGATGAAGATGTATTATCGCTAACACACTTGTTTACGTTAGACGACAACCAGCTATTAGACATTTTATTAGGCAAAAAAGAACCTGAAGGCGACTACCACACTGATAATATATGCCGACTTGTTCACTTGATTCGCAAGGCCTAATCGCTGTCTAAGCGCTTATTTAAAAGGAAAAAATCAAGATGCAATTATCCGATAAAAAAGCCACATTAAGCTTTTCAGACGGTTCGCCATCCATCGAACTGCCGATTTATGAGGGGACCATCGGCCCTGATGTGATGGATATTCGTAAGTTGTACGGTCAAACCGGCAAGTTTACTTATGACCCGGGTTTTATGTCGACAGCCTCTTGCGGCTCATCAATCACCTACATTGACGGTGATAAGGGTGAGTTACTCTACCGTGGTTATCCGATCGAGCAGCTGGCTGTAAATTGCGACTTCTTAGAGGTTTGCTATTTACTCTTACATGGCGAGCTACCAAATGCGGAGCAGAAGAAGGAGTTTGATGTATCGATTAACCGTCATAATATGGTTAATGAACAAATGCATTTCTTCTTACGCGGCTTCCGTCGTGACGCTCACCCGATGGCTGTATTGACTGGTTTGGTTGGTGCTTTATCGGCTTTCTATCACGACTCAACGGATATTAGTAATCCGCGTCACCGTGAGATTTCGGCGATTCGCTTAATTGCTAAAATGCCGACGATGGTTGCCATGGCCTATAAGTACAACAAGGGTGAGCCATACATCTACCCACGTAACGACTTATCTTATAGTGGTAACTTCCTACGTCAAATGTTTGCTACGCCGTGCGAAGATTATCAGGTCAATGAGGTGGTTGAACGTGCGCTAGACCGTATCCTAATTCTTCATGCCGATCACGAGCAAAACGCATCTACCTCAACAGTCAGACTTTGCGGTTCTTCAGGTACTAACCCATTTGCAGCGATTGCTGCGGGTGTGGCGTGCTTGTGGGGTCCTTCGCATGGTGGTGCGAACGAGGCTTGCTTGACCATGCTTGAAGAAATTCAAGCCAATGGCGGTATTGAAAAAGTTGGCCAGTTTATGGAAGCGGTCAAGGATAAAAATAATCCTGCGCGCCTCATGGGCTTCGGTCATCGTGTGTATAAAAACTACGATCCACGTGCGAAATTAATGCAAGAAACGTGTAAAGAGGTACTGTCCGCTTTAGGTTTGGAAAACGATCCTTTATTCAAACTCGCGATGGAACTAGAGCGTATTGCACTAGAGGACGAGTACTTTGTTGAGCGTAAGCTATACCCTAACGTAGACTTCTACTCTGGTATTGTTCAGCGTGCTATCGGTATCCCAACGTCACTCTTTACCGCAATCTTTGCCTTGGCGCGTACCGTTGGTTGGATTGCTCAATGGAATGAAATGCTTGGCGATCCTGATTATAAGATCGGTCGTCCACGTCAGATCTACATTGGTGCAGCTAAGCGTGATGTAACACCGATTTCGGCTAGATAGTCACTACGGCATCATGTGATACAGAAGTCCCCGAGCAAATGTTCGGGGATTTTTATTTTGGGTGTAATTAGTGAGCAAATCTGTTACTGTACTAACATCACGTTTAAATTAATTGGAGAGTCTTGTGGATCAACAGTCAAGCGTTCCTAAGCATGCATTACCCTCTTATTTAAATCAGAATGATTTAGGTGCTTGGGGTATTTTTTTAGAGCAAATTGATCGTATTGCCCCTTATATGGGCAGTTTGTCCCCATGGATTGAAACCTTGAAACGCCCTAAAACCATTATGGTGGTGGACGTGCCGATTGAGCTAGATGATGGCAGCTTTGCGCATTTTGAAGGCTATCGTGTACAGCACAATACCATCCGTGGTCCGGGTAAGGGCGGAGTGCGTTTCCATCAGGATGTGAATCTATCCGAGGTGATGGCTTTAGCCGGCTGGATGTCGATTAAATGTGCTGCCGTGGATCTACCTTTTGGTGGTGCCAAAGGCGGTATTCGGATCGACCCCCGTAATTATTCCCAAAAAGAGCTTGAACGCGTGACCCGTCGCTATACTTCTGAAATTGGTAGCATTATCGGTCCGTTAAAGGATATTCCCGCACCGGACGTTAACACTGGTCCACAAGTGATGGCTTGGATGATGGATACCTTTTCGATGAACCAAGGCTATACTACCTCGGGCGTCGTCACGGGTAAGCCGATTGCCCTTGGCGGTAGTTTAGGTCGGGTGGAAGCGACTGGGCGTGGGGTGTATGTGGCTGCCTGTGAGGCGGCGAGGGATCAAGGCATTGACCTTCAGGGCGCACGAGTTGTGATACAGGGCTTTGGTAATGTTGGTGGCACAGCGGCTCGTTTATTTTTTGAAGCGGGTGCTAAAGTCATCGCACTCCAAGATCACACAGCGACCGTGGCCAATGAAGAGGGCATTGATATTTACAAGCTACTTGAACATGTCGAACACCATGGCGGCATTAAGGGCTTCGAAGGTGCAACTGAGATTTCAGTAGATGAGTTTTGGGCGACCGAGACCGATTTGTTGATCCCAGCCGCTTTGGAAAATCAAGTGACTGAGAAAAATGCGCATAGCGTTAACACTAAAATTTTAGTTGAAGGGGCTAATGGTCCGACCACACCAGCGGCTGACGATATCCTGAGCGATAAGGGGGTCTTTATCGTGCCAGATGTGCTGGCAAATGCAGGCGGTGTGACCGTTAGTTATTTTGAGTGGGTACAGGACTTCTCCAGCTTTTTCTGGACTGTGGACGAGATTAATCATCGTCTGGAACGCATGATGCGCGAGGCCTACCGTGCGATTCGTGAAACTGCCAAGTACCACGGCGTCAGTATGCGCACTGCAGCCTATATTATTGCTTGCACGCGTATTTTGGAGCAGCGCAAGGTACGTGGTTTGTACCCTTAATGATACTTAAGGCCGAGAGCAAAGATTATTTTTGTTCTCGGCGTTTTTCTCTTCTGCCACTCTGTACTGCGGTAGCGGTGGTGCCAATTGCCGCACTGACGATTAAAATGACCGCCAGCCATTCTCGCAAATCTAAGAACTCATTTAAAATAACAATCCCTGTTAGTGCACCCACGGCCGGTTCTAAACTCACCATAATACTGAAGGTTTTTATGGGTAAAATCCGCAGTGAGAAGATCTCTAAGGTAAAAGGAATGGCGCTAGAGAGTAGGGCGATACCTAGACCGAATAATAATACTGTGGGATTAATTAGTTGAGGACCATTCTGTATCAGCCCAATCGGCAAAATAATTAATGAGGCAGTGGCAAAGCCATAGGAAGTAATCAATCCTGGGTGAATTAAACGTGCGCGTCGCCCCACGAGGATATACATGCCCCAAAATGCACCGGCAATCAAGGCATAGACCACGCCGATGGAGTCAAGTTTTAGCGTATCATTTGCTGCGTGACCTGGCCACAAGAGTAAATAAAGTCCAGCCAAGGCCAGCAGTACCCAGACAAAGTCCATACGTGATCGAGAAGAGAGGACGGCAACTGCCAAGGGCCCTGAAAATTGAATCGCTAAGGTCACCCCGAGTGGTAATCTGTCAATGGCTAAATAAAAGGTGCTGTTCATGCCGACCATGCACAGACCGTAGGGGATAATTGTCGCTAAATCTGAACGGGTTAGCGCAATGCGCCAAGGGCGCCAAAACAGCATCATAAATAGGGTGGAAAACAATAGTCTAAGGGTGGTAGCACCCACGGGGCCGGCAGCCTCGAATAATCCCTTTGCAAACGAATTACCGATGCAGAGTGAAAATATCGATAGTACTAGCGCTAGCGCACCTAGCGACATGGGATATTGACGCTGTGATGTAGTCATATAGTTTAATATTAAAATTTAATATCGCGGTAGAGCTACTGCTTTACTTAATTGGCGGCTTTGTTAGTATTATCCTTGCGATTATTTCGTACCGCTGTGGCCGTGCAGCCTGCTGAAGCGCAGACCACTAGTAAAATGGCGAGCCATTGCTTAGCTGCTAGCACTTCGCCAAGGATAATTATGCCTGCTAATGCGCCCACGGCAGGCTCCAAACTCAGCATAATACTAAAGGTTTTGGCCGGTAAAATCCGCAGCGCAAAGACTTCTAAGCTATAGGGTAGGGCGCTGGATAACACCGCAATGCTCAATCCGAACAGTAAGAGGTTAGGATTAAACATATTGGCACCACCGCTGATTAAACCAAATGGCAAAATGATCATGGCAGCAATGGTCAGTCCATAGGCAGTCACATGCGCTGGATGTACACGACGTGCTCTTTGTCCAAAGACGATATAGGCTGCCCAAAATGCCCCGGCAATAATAGCGTAAATCACACCGACTAAATCCAGTGCGATTAATTGCTCCGAATCCGCATCTGGCCAAAGGAGCAGATATAGGCCGATGATAGCAAAAGCAATCCACAGAAAATCAAAACGTGTTCTGGACGTATAAATAGCTAAACTCAAGGGGCCAATAAACTCAATCGCCAGTGCGATACCGACGGGTAAGCTTTGTAGTGCCAGATAAAAGGGTAGGTTCATCCCCACAATGCAGATACCATAAGGCACAATAGTGGCTAAATCCGAGCGGGTCACGGGGATGCGCCAAGGTCGCCAAATCAACCATAAAATACAGGCTGAGAAAAAAATCCTAAAGGTTGTTGTTCCGACTGCGCCGACCTCTGAGAAGAGTGTTTTTGCAAATGAGGTGCCGGTGCATAAAGAGATAATTGACAGTACTAAGGTCAGAATACCAACCCACATGGGATATTGACGCAAAGCTAAACTCATAGCGACACCAAAAAGATAGGAACAAATTGAGGATGAGCCAGTTAATCACTAATACTAGTCGTTTTTATTAAAGATAGCAATTGAAGTTGCGACTATTGTGAATTGATTTTATTAACTAGTTAAGCTATCATTAACAGCTTAGCGTAATTGCTATGCATCCAGTGATGTGCTCTGATTGTTTAGATTAAGGCACGTATCAAAAGCCCCCTGTAGCTCAGTTGGTTAGAGCAGAGGACTCATAATCCTTTGGTCGCCGGTTCAAGTCCGGCTGGGGGGACCACTAGAAAGCCAGTAAGTTAGCCATTTACAGCCATTTGTAGGTGGCTTTTTCTCTGCCCTAAATCATCAAGGGGTGACCAAAAGGTGACCGCAGATGAGTATTCTGCCAGATGAGAAGCATTGAGGTGGACATACTTTTTAACCATTTCCAATGTTTCCCATCCGCCCATTTCCTTCAGGACAAATAAAGGCGTTCCGGCTTGGACGTGCCAAGAGGCCCAAGTATGTCTTAGATCGTGAAAATGAAAATCATCCAGTCCAACAGCTTTTGTGGCGGCATTAAACGACTTATGGTTAATCGTCTTAGGATTCTGTCCCGTTGTATTTCTTACAAAAACCCAACGGGGATCATCACCTTGACACGATTTTAAAACAGCGCAGGCATCGTCATTCAAAGGAATGGGCCTAGCCTTTCCTGATTTAGTTTTGTCAGCAGTTAACCAGGCAACCTTTTCGTTTAAATTAACCTGTGACCACTCAAGCGATAATATTTCATTTGCACGAGCGCCTGTTGATAATGCAAAAATTACTGCATTTCTCATCCAGCGCTGACTCAATTGTTGAATCAGCAGTTGAGCCTGCTCCCTAGTGATCCACCTAACCCGTACTGGGGCTTCTTTAAACTTTGTTAAGTGAGGTAACCTGTCAATCCTGCCATCTTTGTAAGCCAAGTTTAGTAGCCTAGACATGGTTGAAAGATAGCGGTTTTGAGTAGCTTTGCTTAACTTTAAGTTTCCCTTTGGATCGGGCTTTGGCAACTGATGCGTTGGCAGGCAGTTAATAATCTCCGGTGCGGTTAAAGAGCTTAATGTTCTACCACCAAAGTGGTCGCGCCAGTATCTAATGTGCCTGGCTTTTACAGCATAATCTCGCTCACTGGCCGCTAACTTTAAAACCTGGATAGCAGCCTCATCAAACGTATAATCAGGCTTATCTCCTAGTTTATTCTCTCGCCACAATTCAGCTTTTAAGCGGTCGTGGTACTCTTGGGCTTCTTTTTTGTTCCTTGTGCCAGTAGATCGTCTAACTCTTTTGCCGCCTGGTGTCCTGATGTCAATCCACCAGATGGCATTCTGGTTGCTGTTTTTTCTGTATATTGGCATGAAGTATCCTCTCTTGCCAGCACAGATAATCGGAATACATTGTTACGCTTTTTTCCAAAATTATCAAGTGCTGAGCGCCATATGTACCATTTACGGCCACCTGGCAGTCTAAATCCTAATTCGTGACGCTTAGCGTAAATCGTCCAATAGCTGACTCCTAAGAGTTCAGCCACTTCATTAATAGAAAGGGCATAATCCTCTTGCTTATTCATTTCATATCCTCAAGCGTTTACCAGTCACCAAAAGCATCCCACGGTGCTTTTTCTTTGGTTTCAGAAGCAGCTGCTACCACAACCTGAGCTGGTTTTTTGGGTTTAGGTTTGCTTGGTTTGGCTGTTACTTTGACTTGTACCGGAGCAGGCGTGTTCGGATCAAGCTCAGGAATCACTGGTTTAGCCTCAACCGCTGGCTTAGCTTCTGCTTGCTTAATAACCTGACTATCATGATTCTTACCGGCGGCAGCGATGACTCGCTGCACATAACTTGGCTGTCCAGCCAAATCTTGGGTGAATCCTGTCCTGAAGTTACCTGAGTAATAACAAGACAAGGCTTTTTGCAGCGCCTCCTGGTCATTACCGGATGCACGACCAAAACATTCAGATAGTATTTCAGCACCTACTTTTAAATTAAGACATGGGTCAAAGACTGATTCATAATCCAATCCGTATTTAGCTAGGTTATAGCGGTTAATCTGGCTTAACCCCATACTGAAGTTGCGACCGGCCTTGTCCAGTTGCCTAGCCGCCTCCACCGCTTCAGAAAAAGTGGTGGGCTGCTTAATAGCACCGCCTACTACACCAATTGCATACGGATTAAAACCGCTTTCCGTGCGAGCTACCGCCTGCATCGTGTTGTAATGCACTCCTGAAGCGCATTGTTTGGCAAGCTCATTGAAGTTAACCGGCGCAGCTGGTTCAGCGGCCTGGGCTACACCAGAGGTTATAAAAAAAGCAGCCGCAGCTGCTTTTAACGTTCTCATATTCATTGCTAACCTTTGAAAATAAAAACTATAAATAACAGTAGCTGAAGAAAGAATAAGCCACCTATTGCTCCCATCATCAACGTATCACGCCGATTCTGAGTGTCCTTGATTGCTTTAGCGTGTTTCTCAGCTTCTTGTGCTGTTTCTTTTTTTGTGATTGTCAATAACTCTGTGGTCACCATCTCTCGATAAGCAGATAGCGACTCATACGTTTTATTGAGTCCAGCTAAGCGGCCATCCAACTGGCCAAAAAATCCTTGATCGTACTCTTTGAGTAGTTGGCGATGACTGGCTAGCTGTCGGTCTACAAACACAAGCAAGGCCACGATTGGATCAGACTCATCAATACGTTGCCTTGTCAGCATAAAAACTTCTTCAACTATTTGCGTCGGCGTTAAAGTTGTTACTTGCTCATCATGGCTCGGCCGATTATCAACGCCGTCCGTCACTCCACTTGTCATAGTCAATGTATTCAACCTTTGTTCTTGAGTTTTTGTTCTCTGATTGATAATTGTCGTTATACTCTTGCAACGCTTTATCATAGTCTTTTGGCTCAACCCATCGGCCACCGGTAGTTGGTGTACCTACATAGTGAGTTTCAATTTCAAACGTGAAATCATGCCCCTCATATGCACGGCAATAAGATGGCTTTTTATCTGAAACCACTGTGATTACTTCAGTCGTACAAGTTGATTCCCCAAACATTCCGAATGAGGGCGTACAAACCCGTTTAACTACTTTCTTTCGGTTATAAGCGTTTAAGTGTTGCGCATCACAACGACCTGCACCGTTGGCAATGGCAGTGATCAAGCCTGGCATATCCGGTTCATTTGCTGCTGGACACATATTTAAAAAGTCAATTCGCTTTTGAATCATTTTGTGTGGCCGTGGATCAGTGATACCAAAGTAGCGTCTTAATGCCGGCGCACATTCTCCTGGGCGAGTACCGCTAGACAAACAAAGTACTGCTTCACAAGCTAGGCGAGTATCACCTGTTAGTAAATCAACCTCCGGCAATTCTTGCGCTTGTGCTGCTCCGCCCAAAAAAAATGCTGCCAGTGGCAGCAAACATTTAAACTTAAGTTTGTTAACTTTTAACTCCATTTGGATTCTCCATGATTCGCTCAAAAAATGTCTTTTGAGCTAGTTGATTAAACACGTCACGTTGCACTTTTTTAAGTCGCTGCTTTGGCATTAGCTTAAATTGTGCAGACTGCTGTACCTCATCAAAAGTAAGATGATCTGTAGTCATTTCCTGAATATCCTTGCCGAAGGTATCCGGGTTGTAGTTTTCAAGCTCGATTACGGCTGTGATTTGATTTGAGTTCTCTTTATAAACATTGGATTGCTCAAACACAGGGCTGTTATTTAGCTCAATGCGGCCCCAGTAGTGATTGAGCCAGACGACAACGTTTGTCTGAAGGGTTCCAAGCACTTCCAGCAAACCTTGCACCGTATCCTTAATGCCTTGACCTGCCTGAAGCGGTACATGTACCACGACATCTACACCACTTTCCTTTAGTAACTCAATTACACCGCTTTCACGAATGTAAGACATGAGCGGGACGAAAGTTGCTGCTCCGTTATCAATCACGGCCACACCGTCTTTTTCAAGTAAATCCTCGATTAACGCATCGAACCTAGATACATCAATGCTTTTATGTTCAGTTAGAATGTTGACGACCTCAACGTCCAGCGTTTTATAACGACTGAAAGTCTGGTTAACTGGATCAGTGTCATAGCAATGCACCTGGTCATTATTGGTCTTTAAATACTGAGCGAGTAGGGAAGCGACAAAGCTTTTGCCCACACCACCTTTGCCTTGTAACACAAAATGAATCTGTTTCATTATTTTCCTTAAATAAAAAAAACCGCCCTTTAGAAGGCGGTTTGTAGTTTCAAACAGAGCCTGTAAATAATTTTGTGTAACTT
>NZ_KV792963.1:0-694 GCF_001808335.1 Oligella sp. HMSC05A10
CAGCTTCAAAATCGGTTACTGGAGGAATTGGTACTTCTTCATTTCTTAATGAGGATTACAAGTTATCTAATCTTATGTATGATTTATCTGTAGGTGTTGTAATAGACAGCACAGTCAAAAAACTTATAGAGAAATCTGCAGTGAAAGGAGTTAGTAAGCTATATGTAGAAACTAAAGGAGCAGTTACGAATCATTTCTTAGGTGATGGAGTTAGTAGTGCCATTTCTAATAAGTTAGGTTCGAAAGATGCAACTCTTGTTCCAAAAACAAATTGGCCAAAACTTTTACGGAGTAACGATGATTAAGTTTCGTGAAAAATTACCAGATGGATGGTCTCTTGGTCTTTCGGGCATTAGTCACCGTTTTGTTTATCTTAATAGTAGGTTAGCATTTGGGGTTTCTAAATTGCTGAAATTACGACAAACAGAATCATTAGTTTATGGTTTGAATATTCTAACTTTTTTATTGATTTTTATTGAGTTGTATTTAATTAATTCTATCGCTGCAGGTATATTTGCTCTATTTTATGAGCGATTTATTTTTATATTAGTTGGGACAATTGTGCTTTTCTTTTTTGGCAGAGCCTCTCTTCCTTATTGGAGTGAGGCAGAGGATGATGATGAAGACTAAAGTTTTTACGGTAGTAGTTTAAGTTTTAACCTTTAAGAAGTTCATTGCCAATACAATAAATATA
>NZ_KV792963.1:714-963 GCF_001808335.1 Oligella sp. HMSC05A10
GCAGAGCCTCTCTTCCTTATTGGAGTGAGACAGAGGGTGATGACTAAGACTAAAGTTTTTATGGTAGTAGTTTAAGCTTTAATCGTCACAAAGAGATAGGACAGTACGCCGCGGCGCCGATCCTAGTAGATTACCTCTACGGTAAAGCAGCCGACTTAAACGCCGATGAAAAAGCCACCATCTCCAGTATCACGAGTTTAGTGGGGGCAGGTGTAGGCGCTACCACCGGCACGGACTCGGGTATTGCGC
>NZ_KV792963.1:983-1789 GCF_001808335.1 Oligella sp. HMSC05A10
CAATAAATATACCGATAAAGCCTATGATATAAAAATGAAAACGCCACAACGTTCAATATTACAACCAGGTGCTTCAATCAATAATGGTATTAGCAAAGGAAAATAAATGAAGATTAAATATACTGGTCGCTATCGTACAGTGATTTTAGATGTTTTTGGTATTTATTGGGGAATGAATAATGAAGGTACTAAAGAGGCAGAGGTATTTACCTATTTTTATGCCTTAGAAGGAGAAGGAGAAGGAATTGATTGGGTTTCTTTAGGGGTTTATGATTCAAGGGATGTTGAAGTGATTGATCCAAGACTAGAGGGCGAGTGGGTTTCTACTAAAATGAGGTTTAATGGAGTATTCTATGTGCCATTAATCCAAGAAAAACTCCTTGATGACGTGGTCGATAGAGACCCCGATGCAATCAAGAAGTTTCTTCAGTTCGCTATAAGGGATGGTTTATTGGACGCAGGGCTTTATAAGGATGCGCTTTGATTTAAGAGTGACATTTACCATACGTGGGTGGGTGTGGCCGGGGCGCAGGTCTTTGGTGAGAAGGTACACGTCAGGACTCCGACCCTTACCATTCAGAGCGTACAAGACACGGCGACCTATGAGGGTAAGCAGCAGAATCTGGGCGGACAGATGACGGTGGGCTATGGGGTCTCGGGTAGTGCGAACTACAATCGCTCTTCGCTTAATGCCGATTACGCGAGCGTGACCGAGCAATCGGGGATTTATGCAGGGGATGGTGGCTATCAGATTGAGGTAGCCGAGCACACCGAGTTAATTGGTGGGCTAATCACCTCCACGGCCG
>NZ_KV792964.1:0-541 GCF_001808335.1 Oligella sp. HMSC05A10
GAACGGTGAGAAGACTCACATCACACAGAGCTGGCGAGGAGTTAACTTCTTAGGGGTAGTGATTTACAGTCACTACACAAAGATACAGCCTAAGAAGCTGTCGCTGTTTAAGCAAAAGGTTAAGGCGATGACGAAGCGAAATAGTGGGCGACCGCTAGCGAGCGTTATTAAGCAACTTAACCCCCTGCTTAGGGGATTTGCTCAGTATTTTAGGATTGCCGACACGAAAAGTACCTTTAAAGAGCTGGCGCAGTGGGTGCGAAGACGGCTTCGCAGCATACAACTTAAGCTATGGAAAAAGCCTAAACGGCTACATAGACGACTTAAACAATTAGGCTATAAACCACCGTTTGAGTCGATAGCGATGTGGCGCCGGAGAAACTCAGCCAGTCCATTAGCTCACTATGCTATGCCGAATAAGTGGTTAGATAGTTTAACGTTGTATGATATGGGGAAAGTTGAGACTGGCTACGTGTTTAGCGCATATGCTAAATGGTAATGTGCATGAGCCGTATACGAGGTCCGTACGTACGGTTCTGTG
>NZ_KV792965.1:0-18947 GCF_001808335.1 Oligella sp. HMSC05A10
AATACGAAGATCACGAACGTGGCGGCTGGCGAGGCAGATACCGATGCGGTGAATGTTGGTCAGCTTAAAACTGTTGAGGCAAATGTAGACAAAGGTCTTAACTTTAATGCCGATAAGGGTGGTTCTAAAACCTCTAAGCTAGGTTCTACCGTGGCGATTAAAGGCGCTGATCAGAATATTCAGACGGAGATTAGTCAGGATGCTGAGGGTAACACTAATATTAGTATTGCCTTAGCGAAAGATCTTGACATTGATAGTGTCAAAGCCGGTGAGACGTTACTGAATAACAATGGTCTAAGCGTCGGTGATAAGGTAAAAGTGAGCAACACAGGCATTACCGCCGGTGATGTTAGTCTAGCCACCGAAGGCATTAATGCGGGCGGCAAGCAGATCACGAATGTGGCGGCTGGAAAGGCAGATACCGATGCGGTGAATTATGCTCAGCTAAAAGAAATTGAGGCTCAAGTGAAGGCATCGTCCACCAAGCTAGTTGCTGGTGATGGTGTGACTGTAGACGGTGGCAAGCAAGGAGATGGTAGCAGCCAGTACACCATATCAGCCAAGACGGATGGCACAACGATCCAGATCAATGATAACGGTGCCATCGCAGCGAACACCACGACCTTTAATACCACGACAGATGGTACCGTGGGTACACCGGTTACGCCCGGTGCCTTAGTGACGGCGGATACAGTTCAGTCAGCGATTAATAACGCAGGCTTTAACGTGATTGGTGCCGGTAATAAAGCCGATTCAGGTGCTGAGTTTAGCAATCAGCTGGTGAAAGCAGGTAATACCGTGACCTTCGAGGCAGGTGATAACTTGACCTTGAAGCAAGAAGGCACGCAGTTTACTTTTGCTTTAGCCAAGGATGTTAGTTTTGATAGCGTCAGTGTTGGTGATGTAAAAGTGACGAATACCGGCATTACAGTAGGTGATGTTAGCTTAAGCACGGAAGGCATTAATGCGGGTGGCAAGCAGATCACGAACGTGGCGGCTGGAAAGGCAGATACCGACGCAGTAAATGTTAGCCAGTTAAAAGCGGCTGTCGGTGGTTTTAATAATGTAGTGAACCACCTAGGTAATGAAATTCACCGCGTCGATCGTGAGGCTCGCGCTGGTACCGCCTCTGCAGCAGCAATGGCTAACTTACCGCAAGCCTATCTACCTGGTAAGAGCATGTTTGCGATTGCCGGTGCTGGTCATCGTGGTGAGCATGGTTACGCCGCAGGGTTATCCACCATCTCCGATAACGGTAAGTGGATTATTAAGAGCTCTGTCTCTGGTAATACACGTGGTGATGTAACTTACGGCGCCGGTGTGGGTTATCAGTGGTAACTTACCATTGAGGACCTGAATAAGCTGATTTCAAACTGCTCAATCGTCCGCCCATGCGGTAGTATCAAAGCTTAAATAGTAAGGCACCGACGAGTCGGTGCCTTAATTCTTACAAGAAGCAATCGCTTTATATCGAGCGTAGCGATTAGCTAGGCACAATGTCTAAGCCTTGCGACGCTCAGCAATATCGGCAGCAGCGGTGAAAAGTACGTCGGTTGAAGAGTTTAAGCCTGTTTCAACCGAGTCTTGAATCACACTGATGGTGACACCAATAGCAATCACCTGTGCTGCTATTTCATTACTGACACCGAATAAGCTGCACGCCATTGGAATCAGCAGTAATGAGCCACCAGGAACGCCGGAGGCGCCACAAGCGGCAACCGTAGCCAGTAAGCTCAGTAAAAAGGCGGTCGCAATATCTACCTCAATACCTAGGGTATGCACAGCGGCTAGGGTTAAGACGGCGATGGTAATTGCTGCACCAGCCATATTAATGGTGGCACCTAAGGGGATGGATACGGAATAGGTTTCCTGACGTAAGCCAAGCTTTTTAGCTAAATCCATATTGACCGGGATATTGGCTGCAGAGCTGCGTGAGAAGAATGCCATTAAACCACTTTCAGCTAAACACTGCATCACCAATGGATAGGGATTTTGGCGGATTTTGAACCATACGATGATCGGGTTGACAACTAAGGCCACAAAAGCCATCGCAGCAACTAACACCACCACTAATTTGGCATAGCTTAATAAACTACTTAAACCAGTTGCAGCCACTGTGGACGCAACGATACCGAAGACGCCGAAAGGCGCTAAACGAATAATCCACTGCACGATTTTGGTCATCGCAAGCGCCAGATCCGATACCACCGCTTTAGTTCTAGGTGCGACCATCCGCAGGGCGAAGCCGAATAAAATAGCCCAAGTTAAAATGCCGATATAGTTGGCAGACAGCAAGGCATTGACCGGATTGTCAACCACCTTTAACAACAGAGTATGTAAGACCTCGGTAATGCCGGTCGGCGCATCACTGACGCCACTCTCGGGGTTTGGTAGCGTTAAAGTGGTCGGGAATAAAAAGCTTGCTGCCACGCCCACAAGGGAGGCGGCTAAAGTACCGATAAGGTATAAGACAACAATCGGTCGCATATTGGAGCTAGTATCAATCGTTTGTGAGGCTAGGGCAGACATCACCAAAATAAATACCAAAATCGGTGCTACCGATTTTAAGGCGCCCACAAACAGCGTGCCGAGCAACGACATTTTTAAAGCCAAGGCCGGTAGCGCCACGCCGATAATCGCCCCTAATATCAAACCGATAACGACTTGCTTAACTAGGCTGCCGCGCAAAAATGCAGCGGCAAAATCATTTACCTTCATTATTTTTTCCTCATTGATTAAATTCTTCGTATTGTAACTGTATATGAAAATTAAGGTCTAGCAGCCAATAAGGGCGAGCCGATTTGATCGCATTGCTTTGATCCAAATCGACTTAACGCTAGTAGAAACCTTTATTATTTGTGCATGAGTTAGTTATAATTTAATAGGATAGTAATACACATTGTGTATAAATACAGTAAGCTCATTTGTCACAACTTTTATACAAAGGAAGATAGTATGGCAGCACAATTTTTTATGCCTAGCAATAATGTGATCGGTGCGGGTGCACTTGATTCAGCGGTGGATATTATCGCCTCTTTAGGTTTTAAAAAGGCCTTAATCGTTACCGATAAGCCCTTAAGCGATTTGGGTTTTGCGGCTCAGGTAGCGGATCGTTTAAAGGCTAAAGGCGTTGAAAGTGACATCTTTGATGAGGTTCAGCCTAATCCTACGGTAAAAAATGTTAACGACGGTTTGGCTAAGCTGAAGGCCGCTGGCGCAGACTGTGTGGTGTCACTGGGTGGTGGTTCACCGCATGACTGTGCTAAGGGTATCGCCCTCGTAGCCAGTAATGGCGGCAAAATCGAGGACTATGAGGGTTTGGATAAATCCGCTAAGCCGCAATTACCGCTCATTTCTATCAATACCACGGCTGGTACTGCGTCTGAAATGACGCGCTTTACCATCATCACCGATGAAAGCCGTCATGTAAAAATGGCGATTGTCGATAAGCACGTGACGCCAATCTTATCGGTTAATGATCCCAAGCTGATGGAAAATATGCCTGCTTCATTAACGGCTGCGACGGGTATGGATGCGCTAACCCATGCGGTTGAGGCCTATGTATCAACCGCAGCCAATCCGCTCACGGATGCCTGTGCGGTTAAGGCCATTGAGTTAATTGCGAGCTATTTACCAACCGCCGTTAAAGAGCCTAAAAATGCGGAGGCGCGCGAGCAGATGGCTTATGCGCAGTTCTTGGCCGGTATGGCATTTAATAACGCCTCGCTCGGTTATGTGCATGCGATGGCGCATCAGTTAGGTGGTTTTTACGATTTACCACACGGTGTTTGTAATGCGCTATTACTACCTCATGTTGAGGAGTTCAATATGCGTGCGGCTAAAGCACGTTTAGATGAAGTGGGCGCGATTCTATCCGCCAACAATCAGGAGCTTGAGGGTTTAGGCGTGATTGATGCCATTAAAAAGTTGGCAGGCATCGTAGGTATTCCAAAATCACTACGTGAGCTAGGTGTCAAAGAAGAAGACTTTAAGGTCCTCGCTGAAAATGCGATGAAGGACGTGTGTGGTTTAACTAACCCGGTGCAGCCTACACTTGATGAAGTGATTGCTATCTTTAAAGCAGCGTATTAAGCTTAACTCATTTAAGCTTTAATTAAATAAACCCGCCACTGAAGCGTGATATTGCTCAAGTGGCGGGTTTTCTTATCAAGCGTCTACGCTTTCTTTAGTCCTCAACATACCAAGTATCTTCGGATAGCATCACTTGCTGATGACCATAGCCTGCAGGCATCATAGGGAAGCAGTTTTCCTGTGCCTGTACACGCACATCCAAGAAATACGGTCCCTCCGAATTAAAGCATGCCTCAAGTGCCGCATCTAAGTCTTTAGGATCGCTGACGCTAGCGGCTTGCCAGCCAAAGGCTTGGGTCACGTTCACAAAATCTGGCATGCAATCGTTATAACTGTGACTGTAGCGACCCTCGTGAATGAGCTCTTGCCATTGACGTACCATGCCCATATAGCGGTTATTACAGAGCACCACTTTAATTGGGGCACGGTGCTGTACTGCGGTAGCCAGCTCTTGGATATTCATCAGAATCGAGGCATCCCCGCTAACACAAATCACCAGCTTGTCGGGATTGCCGATTTGTGCGCCAATCGCAGCGGGCATACCATAACCCATGGTGCCAGCACCGCCGGAAGTTAGCCAACGATTCGGTTGATTAAATGTTAAGTATTGGGCAGCCCACATTTGATGCTGACCGACGTCAGTACTTACAATGGCATCCTTCTTCTCAATCTTTTGATTGATTCGAGTCAGTAAGTCTTGCGGTAGGATTTCCGTTGCTGAGGGCGTAAAGCCTAAACAATTCTTGCTACGCCATTTTTCAATTGTTTGCCACCAATCATCCAGACGTGAACGCTCCATAGGTAGCGCCTTCACCTCATTAAAGAGGCGCGTTAGGAGAGTGTGGCAATCACCTACCAGGGGCACGTCAGCGCGCACCACCTTATCAATGGAGGCAGGGTCAATGTCTAGATGAATTTTAAGGGCGTGTGGACAGAAATCAGAGAGACGACCCGTGATTCGGTCATCAAAGCGAGCGCCGATACAGATAATCAGATCAGCATGGTGCATCGCTAAATTGGCTTCGAGGGTGCCGTGCATGCCCAGCATGCCGACAAACTGCTCGTCATTGGCGGGGTAGGCGCCCAGACCCATCAGAGTCAGGGTGCATGGCGCGCCGGTATAACGTACTAAGTTGCTAAATACCTCAGCCGCTGCTTTACCGGAGTTAATTAAACCACCACCGCCGTAAAACACCGGGCGACGAGCATTGACAATTAAATCGGCAGCACGTTTGATATTGGCTAACATTGCAGGTGCAGGCACTTCCGGCGTACTTTCAGCCCGCTTTTCAATGGTGAAGGTCGATTTATCAATGGCTTGAATTTGAATGTCTTTGGGGAAATCAATTAACACCGGTCCTGGACGCCCCTCGGTGGTCATTTGATAGGCTTTGGAAACGAGCGGCACCACATCCTCGGAGCGCTTGATCTGCGCATTCCACTTAGTGACGGGGCGTGAAATACCGATCGCATCACACTCTTGGAAGGCATCGGTACCAATGGCACTCGTGGCTACTTGACCGCTGATACAGAGCACAGGTATCGAATCACACATCGCATCCAATAAACCGGAGGTGGTATTAGCTATGCCGGGACCAGAGGTCACTAAGACCACGCCCGGTTTACCCGTGCTGCGCGCATAGCCTTCGGCGGCATGCACCGCACCCTGCTCGTGGCGTACCAAAATATGGCGAATACGCGGTTCAGCATAAATGGCATCATAAAGCGGTAAAACCGCACCGCCGGGATAGCCGAAAATGGTATCAACACCCAGCTCAATTAAGGTCTCCAGTAAGGCTTGAGCGCCATTAAAACACAGTTTTTGTTGGAGGCTTTGCTGTGTATCCATATAAAAACCCTCGCTTGTTTTATTCTAGTTTGATTAGTTAAAAAATGAGTAGCTTGATTTTAACCCTAAGTCAGTAAGAAACTTGCAATGCACAAGTGCTATGCTTAAACTAATATAATCTTTAGCGGTTTCCCATTGACTAGAGTGGGTAAACTGGCACGCTATTATCAAATTGAGGATTGTTATGAGCGTTCATACGCAGATTAAGCGTCTTACCATCCCCCAATTGCAAGCCATGAAGGGCGAGCAAAAAATTGTTTCTCTGACCTCTTATACGGCGCCCTTTGCACGTATTCTGGACGAGGTGGTGGATTTTATTCTGGTTGGTGATTCTACCGCAATGGTTGGCTATGATATGCCGGACACCTTATCCATTACGGTGGATATGATGGCGCAACACGCTAAAGCGGTGGTGAGTGCGACCCAACGTTGTGCGGTGGTGGTGGATATGCCTTTCGGTAGTTTTCAGGAGTCCCCTGAAATGGCATTTCGCCACGCTGCCAAGCTGCTGCGTGTGAGTGGCGCTGACTCGGTCAAAATTGAGGGCGGGGAGTATTTGGCGGAGACTACGCGATTTTTAGTTGAGCGCGGTATTCCTGTGTTAGCACATATCGGTTTGATGCCTCAATACTTCCATACCATGGGTGGTTTTAAAGCGCAGGGCCTGAGCGATGAGGCAGCCGAGCGTATTTATCAAGACGCCTTGGCACAAGAGGCGGCCGGCGCTTGGGGTATTGTGATTGAGGGTACGGCAGAGCCCTTAGCGCGTCGTATTAGCGAGGCGGTGAGCATTCCCACCATCGGTATTGGTGCCTCCCCGGCCTGTGATGGTCAGGTGTTGGTGGCGGAGGATATTTTTAATCTGACCCACGGGCGCATTCCTAAGTTTGCGCAGCAATTTAGTGATGTGGCGGCTGTGATTCGTGAGGGTGTGACAGCCTACGCAACGGGTGTTAGAGAGGGTAGTTTCCCGAGCTTGGATCACTGTTTTGGCGTTAAAAAATAATGTCCAAGACCTCAACCAAGCCTAAAAAGCGCTATCGAAAAGCTCGCAAAATACCCGGTGCGCCATGGGTTGAGGTGCGCCAGTCGCAGGTCCATGGGCGAGGGGTGTTTGCCATTCGTGATATACCTAAAGATACCCTGATCATTGAGTATACCGGTCGTCGGATTAGCGCCGAAGAGGCGGATGCCATGTGGCCAGTGGATCCAGACGATCCCTATCATACCTTTTTCTTTTCCTTAAGTAGTGGGGAAACCATTGATGGGGGTACCAAAGGTAATGCGGCTAAGTGGATCAATCATAGCTGCGAGCCGAACTGCGAAGCACGTGAGGGTAAAAACGGTTATCGGGTGTATATCTATAGCTTACGTGATATTAAACAGGGCGAGGAGTTGTCCTTTGACTACGGTTTAATCATCGATGATGAGCTCACGGAAACGCTTAAAAGTCATTATCGTTGTTGTTGTGGTAGTAAGCAATGCCGCGGTACTATGCTGAATCTTGCCTCATTTGAAGAGGGTGCTGAGGACGCAGAATAAGTTTAGCCTTAGCCTTAAGCAAAGCGACGTTTCTCGCATGTTGATTGAGAGACGTCGCTTTTGCATTTGCCTTGAGGCGGTGAGTTAAGGCTACTCGACTTGCGTGCTTGCTTCAGTTATTGCCGCATTGCCATTCTCACTGGTCGCCACGCTACTGAGCGTCTCTTCAGCATTGGTGCTGCTTACCAACTCCGCGACTTTACTACGTGATAGCACACCGACCAGCTCATCGTTGTCAGTGGTGACGACCACGGGTTCATCACTATCGGTTTGGATCATATGTGGTAGCACCTCTTCCAGATTGACATCAGCAGACACCGTGGCGGCCTCAACAACTACGCTGGAAATATCTCTGAGGCCACGCTGCATGGCTTCTTCGGCGGCGGCGAGCTTGATAATGCCGGCAAAAATTTGGCCATCTAGGACGGGGGCAAAGCTCAGCTGCAAGGCTTTCATGCGCTCATAGGCATGGGCTGGGCGAGCACGCATGGTGAGCTTTAGCGGTGGTGTATTAATCGCATGCGCAGTATTTAGCGCTTTACCGCGATTCACGTCTTGGAGGAAGTTCTCAATATAGCTACTTTGCGGTGATAATAAAATATCTTCCGGCGTGCCCTCTTGCACCAAGGCACCATCCTTTAAAATCGCAATGCGGTTACCCAAACGTAGCGCTTCGTCCAAGTCATGGGTAATAAAGACAATGGTTTTATTTAAACGATCCTGCAGTTCAATCAATTGATTTTGCATTTCTCGCTTAATCAGCGGATCAAGCGCTGAAAAGGCCTCGTCCATCAGGATAATGTCGGTATCCGTGGCTAGGGCACGCGCTAAGCCTACACGCTGCTGCATGCCGCCAGATAATTGATTGGGGTATTGCTCTTCAAAGCCTCGCAATCCCACTTGCTCTAGCCAATAGCGAGCTTTTTCATGGGCCTCTTTTTTAGGTACTTTTTGGGTGATGAGCCCGTAAGCGGCATTGTCTAACACGGTTTTGTGTGGCAATAGCCCAAAGCGCTGAAAAACCATGCTCATGGTTTTGCGACGGAATGCTTGTAATTCTCGCTTATTTAGACTCATCACATCCACGCCATCAACCAAAATTTGACCGTCCGTCGGATCAATCAGTCGATTAAAATGGCGAATGAGGGTGGATTTACCAGAGCCTGATAAACCCATAATCACATAAATACTCCCTTCCTCAATACTTAAACTAATATCTTTAAGTCCCAAGGTATGACCGCTTTTTTCTAAAAGTTCTTGCTTGCTCATGCCGTTTTTAACCGGCTCAAGCCATTTTTTCGGTTCCTTACCGAAAATTTTATAAATATTTTTTACTTCGATTTTACTCATTTGGACTCTCGATTTTGAATGCGTTTACCATAAGACTGTGAGATGCGGTCAAAGAGTATGGCTAAAATCACAATGCCAATACCTGCTAATAAGCCGCGACCGACTTCTAGGCGGTTAATGCCGAGAAGTACCTCATAGCCCAAGCCTCTGGCGCCAATCATGGATGATATGACGACCATGGAGAGTGCCATCATGGTCGTCTGATTAAGACCGGCCATGATGTTGGGTAAAGCTAAGGGTAATTGCACGCCAAATAATTGCTGTAAGGAATTAGCGCCAAAAGAGCGGGATGCTTCGAGTACCTCTTTATCCACTAGTCGAATACCTAAATCAGTCAGACGAATCAGTGGCGGTACAGCATAAATAACCGTTGCAATAATGGCGGGGATTTTGCCCAAGCCAAATAGCATCACGACAGGAATTAAATACACAAAGCTTGGCAACGTCTGCATCACGTCTAACAAGGGCAACATCACCGAGCGGACGATTTTGGATTTGCCGGTGATAATCCCCAAGGGGATGCCGACCAAGACGGAGAGCACAGTGGCCATAATCATCAGCGCCAGGGTTTCCATACCCGCATCCCAGAGGCCGATGGAGCCCATCAGAAAGAGCAACAAGCCCATGCTGAGTGAAAAGAAGACGCGGCGACTGGCTAAATAGGCGAGTATGACTACCGCTAAGATGATGCTCCACCACGGTGCGCCGCGAAGAAGCTGTTCGATCCAAACCAATATTTTTAGAAAAGGTTGTGACATGGCGGTGAGGGTATCCGCATAATTGACGACTAAATCATCGACAAAGCCGTCAATTGCTCGTCTTGCCTCACGAGCGGAGAATATTTCTGGAAACATAGATTGATATTATTTTAATAAGATTGTATAGGTGTCGATTTGTCAGGGGGCGATCAATGCAAACAAGGCTGACTCATCCTGTGTAGGATTGCTTTTTGCATCAAATTAGCTGCCTTGCTAGCGCTCACTAGCAAGGCAGCGCTTGTTAGAGCCTAAGCGGCTAAGCTCAGCGACTTAGAGTGACTTTTGAACACGTTCGGCTACCTCTGTTGGTACCCACTTAGTCCATACCTCAGGGTATTCGGTGAGGAACCATTTGGCGACATCCATGGATTCATCACCGGATTCCTCCATTTCAGCCAGGGTGGCATTGATCACCTCTAAGGGCACTTCATTTTTATCGAAGAAGGCTTTTAATTCCGGCGCTTCTTCTGAAAACTTTTTATTTAAAGCAACAAAGACCGGGTTGCTAGGATAGGCATTCGGCTCGGGGTTTTGACAATCCACATCGGTTAAGCACTTATGCTTGGCTTCATCATATTCTGGTAATTCTAATTCGACCAAGTCTAATGAGCCCACAAGCGGGGTTGGATACCAGTAGTAGAAGGCGATATTGTTTTTGCGACGATAGTCGGACATTAAGGCAGCTTTTTGGGCAGCCCCGGTGCCGGGTTGATAGTAGGTGAAATCATCGCCGAGTTCCAAGGCATTAAAGAGGTTGGTGCTGACGACCTCACACGCCCAACCAGCAGGACAACCATAGAAACGACCTTTGCTCGGATCCTCTGGATCTTTGAACTCCTCTTTGAATTTCACCAGATCAGCGGCTGACTTTAGTTCAGGGAAACGCTCTTGTACGTATTTAGGAATAAACCACGCCTCACCACCTAAAAATAAATCACCGGAACGAACCACGCGACCACGCGCTAAGGCCTCATCCCAAATGGTGCCCATGGAGTTTAACCAGATTTCAGTATTAACATCCAAGTCACCGCGTTCTAAGGCAGCTAAGGCCGGTAAAGTCTCCGTTGGTAAAACCTCGGTTTTGCAGCCGTAGCCCTGTTCTAGAATTAAGCGCTGTACATCCGTTAGTACTAGATTGGACTCCCAGCTCATGCCGCCGAAATTGATGGTGCGATCAACTTCGCACGTAGGCGCTGCGGCTGCTGTATTAAACGCAGCGAAGCTGAGTGTTGCAGCGGTGAGCGCGCTGCGTAATAGATTTTTATGCTTGATTTTCATGCGTGAAAAGCTCCTTAAGTATTACATTGTTCATACAAAAATATTTGTAGCCAACTACGTACGCCAAGAGTTTTGCGGAAAACGAACAAAACGAGTTGCTCGTCAATACAAGGTAGGGATGATGATCCCCAGATTGACAGATACCGTAGTAGAAAATTTAAATCCCTTTAACTCACCTAAGTAGCAGGTACAGCGATGAAAAAAACCACTTAAATTTTATACTTAAAGAAATTTGAACTAACTACAAGTACACAGAAGAAATTTTAAATAACATATAACCATAACCCAGATAATGTCAGATTGCAAATTCGCTGCTGATGGCGATAGCACCCAACGGCACCCAGCCATTTTCGTCTCACGTCGCGTAAGTTATAGGCTTGAGCTCTTGTCTAAAGCGCTGACAAGGTTCAATTGATGGCATAAATTGTTTACAATATTTAATAATTGCTATTATTTTTTGGAATAACCTTGATACGTCTAGAACATATATATAAACGTTTTGAGACGAGGGGTAGACCGGTACATACGGCGCTAAGTGATGTGAATTTAGGCATTGAGCGTGGCGCTATTTACGGCATTATCGGCCGTTCGGGTGCCGGTAAATCTACTTTAATTCGTCTCTTAAACCTACTGGAAAGACCGAGTAGCGGCAAAGTCTACTTTAACGATGAGGATATTAGTGCCTTCAGGGGCGCCCAGTTGCGTCAGTTGCGTCATCGTATCGGCATGGTGTTTCAGCACTTTAATTTATTAAGTTCACGTACAGTCTTAGATAATGTCTGCTTACCCTTACGCTTACTGGGTGTGGCTAAACAGGATAGAGAGGCGCGCGCGCTGGAACTGCTGGAGATTGTTGGTTTAACCGAGCATAGGCATAAGTACCCCGCCCAACTATCCGGTGGGCAAAAGCAGCGCGTGGGGATTGCGCGTGCATTGGCCAATAACCCAGAGCTGTTACTGTGTGATGAGGCGACCAGTGCCTTGGACCCCGAAACCACGCAGGCCATTCTTGCCCTACTTAAGGACATTAATCAGCGCCTTGGTATTACCATTGTGTTGATTACCCATAGTATGGATGTGATTCGCAGTGTCTGTGATCGTGTGGCAGTGCTCGATCAGGGGCATTTAGTTGAAGAGGGTGAGGTGATTGATGTCTTTCTGCATCCGCAGCATCAAACCACGCAGTCCTTATTGCAGGAGAGCAGCGGGGTGGATGCGCAAGCGTGGAAGCGCCTGGTTAAGGACAGCGGAGCTCAGGTATTACGCCTTAGCTATCGTGGTGAAAGTACTTCACAACCCATTATCAGTCATTTATCTCGGGAGTTGGGGGTGCAAGTCAGTATTCTGCAGGGTACGGTTGGCCAGTTAAAAGACACGGCCTATGGACAGCTGGTGGTGTCAATTGATGGTGATGCTGCACAACAAGCACAAGTGACGCAATTTTTAGCAGCAAATCATGTGACGTATGAGGTATTAGAGGCGTGAATTTTCAACGAGTTGATTGGAGCCTGATTCTTGAGGCGACCCTAGATACCTTGATCATGACCGGCTGGTCCTTGCTGTTTACAGTGATTATCGGCTTGCCTTTAGGTATTTATTTGTTTTTATGTAGTGAGCGACAGTTATTGGCGAATAAGCCCGTCTATCAATTGCTATCCTTGGTGGTGAATGTCCTACGTTCGGTGCCTTTTTTAATTTTATTAATTATTTTAATTCCATTTACCCGCTTTGTGATGGGTACGGCGTTAGGCGTGCCAGGTTCAATTCCACCGTTGGTGGTGGGGGCTGCGCCGTTTTTTGCGCGTTTAGTGGAAAATGTCTTGCGGGAGCTAGATCCAGGTATTTCAGAGGCCTGTAAAGCCATGGGGGCGACACCTCGACAAACGGTGTTTTATGCCTTATTACCTGAAGCAACCACCGGTATTATCAGTGCGGTGGTGGTCACAGCCATTACACTGATCGGCTATACCGCCATGAGTGGTGTAGTAGGCGGTGGCGGTTTGGGTGATATTGCGATCCGTTATGGTTATCAACGCTATCAGGTTGAAGTCATGTTGATTACTGTGGTGGTTTTAGTGGTGCTGGTACAAGTCATTCAGATGTTTGGTGATCGTCTGGTTGCCAAATTGAATCGTAAATAATCACGCTGTGAATGCCAATCAGGTTCGCTCAGCGAGCTTAGCGAACCTGATACAGCTGGTTTGGGGTAAGCGTGTCAAATGGCGCAAAGCCCAATAGTACGGTATGGCATAGAAGCGTACCGTGCACAATGTCTCTGAGTAGGCTGATGTGCAAGCCTCATCCTACTCCCTTTATCCATTCAAGCCTTGAAAATTCTCATGCTTGACCAATCGATTTTGGTGGATCATCACTGAGAAATAAACGATAAAAACCATCAATCGCTAATAAAAAAATTAAGGCGTTAAAAAGCGAGCTCAGAAAAACACATAGAAATCCTATGACTTCGTATATGGGAGATTTAAAAGACGCTACCGTTGATTTTAACCAATCAGGATGTTCAAACCAAAAAGTTGGGAAAAAGTAAAATAAGAACAATTGAATAAAAACTAATATGACTAAAAGATTAAAAATTAAATATTTTTTGTTTTGTAAGACACATGCTATATTTTTTGGAGTTTGATTAACAAAGCATTGCTTTTTAAGTAGTGAGCAAAGCGAATAAAGCACAAAACAAATGAGTAGCGTGTTAATAAGATTAAAAAAAATAACCGTCACAAAATCAGTTACTTCAGGATACAGAAGACCCTCTTTCGTGCTAAACAAGACTTTGCTGATATAAAAAGGCAGTAAACGCAGCCACATCGGCATTATCGGTAAAGCATCAAAGAGCAGCCAATTAAACAGAAACCCTTGCAAACAAAAAGTAAGAGTAAAAAAGATAAAAAATTTTAGAACTTTCATTTCACAGTGATCGTTCCATATGTCATTATAGAAGTCCCTTGTATTTGACGTTTTTTTGTAGCTTTTATAAGATTTCGAACTTTTTGAAAATCATTGTATGAATCAATAGTTATACAGCCTTCACTGATGCCGCGCTCCCCTTTTGGGTGTAGTCTAAAAGCACCTCTAATCATGCTGTCACACTGAACACTATCATCTATGAAATTATCCTCTGCATACAGGGCGAACCATTCTGAATAATTGCTTAAGCCTGTTAACTGTCTTATGATTCTATGATTTGCAAGAGTGGTTTTAATTTTACAAGTTGTACTATTAAAGCAGCTTCTATCAACAATATAATATTTGCCTAAAGGGATGGGTCCCAAATTCTTTATACACTGAAAAAGTTTTTTATTTCTATACCTTCCCATACCTGAAAATGCTTTAACATTTACCCCATTAAGTCTAAGTTCACTAAACTCTTGATCGTTAAGTTCAAAAGTACCTTGTATGAGCATTCAGCTACCTCAACTAGAAAAGATTACTTAAAGTGATTTGTCGTTATTTTATTAGACTGATGTTAAAGATTTATTAATTAAAAGTCTTTGCAAGTTCTAGTTTTTATCGCTTTTTCTTTGGCATTTGTATATTATTAAAAGCACATTTTCAAACGATTGGAGTTTTACATGAAGTTAAAATCTATTTTTTCGGCCTTGGCCTTAACTGCTGCCGTCGCTGTACAACCGGCTTTAGCTGCCGATAAATTAAGCGTTGCTGCAACACCGGTACCGCACGCCGAGATTCTTGAGCATATTAAACCTGCGCTTAAGGATGAGGGTGTCGATCTTGATATTGCCGTTTTTACCGACTATGTGCAGCCTAATCAGCAAGTGGCCGATGGTCAGATTGATGCTAACTTCTTCCAGCATAAGCCTTATTTAGACAGCTTTAATAAGGAGCGCGGCACGGATTTAGTCAGTGTGGCATTAGTTCACGTTGAGCCTTTCGGTGCTTATTCTAAGAAAATCGATAAAATCGACGATCTTAAAGAGGGTGCCCGCGTAGCTATTCCTAATGACCCGTCAAACGGTGCTCGTGCACTTCTTTTGTTGGAAAAAAACGGTCTGATCAAATTAACAGATCCTGACAATTTATTAGCGACTGCCAGAGATATCTCTGAAAATCCTAAGAAGTTAAAGTTTACGGAATTGGAAGCAGCGACTTTGGCGCGCGTTTTAGATGATGTGGATTTAGCTTTGATTAATACCAACTATGCCATTGAAGCCGGTTTAAATCCTTTAGAAGACGCATTAATTATCGAAGGTTCCGAGTCACCTTATGCTAACTTAGTTGCTGTTAAAGCGGGCAATGAAAAGGATCCTCGTGTCGAGAAGTTAATTAAAGCTTTAAATAGCGAGGATGTGAAGAAGTTTATCGAAGAAGAGTATAAGGGCGCGGTTGTTCCTGCTTTCTAATCGTTTCCTCAATGCTTAACTGATAGTTTTCAGTTGTTTAAGCCTCACTTAGCCATTTGGTTAAGTGAGGCTTATTTGTTTGATTAGTCGAATGTCAAATAGCGGTCATTCTCACCTGATAAAATTATATATATAGCCCTTTGTCCGCAATTAATTTAAAAAGGAAATTTCAATTATGCGTTTAGTCAACCGCACCTTTGATGAGTTGCAAGTAGGTGAAAAAGCTGAGCTACGTCGCCTGATCACAGTCGATGATTTATATGTGTTTGCTTCAGCATCGGGTAACTATAATCCGAGTAGTTTGCCTAATTACGATGTCGATGGTGATGGCGAGCCTGAAAATATGGCGCCGACGATGTTTGTCGCTTCCATTGTTTCTGCAGTGGTAGGTAATATTCTCCCCGGTCCCGGCGCGGCTTTTAAAAATTACAGCTTTGATGCACATGAGCGTGCCCATCCGGGTGATGAGATGTTAATCAAGGTAGAGGTAATAGATAAAAAAGACAATAATGTTGTTACCTTAAAGCTGTCTGTTACTCGCGTTTCAGATGATAAATTAATTCTTGACGGTCAAACCGATGTGATTGCGCCGACCATTAAATTTGAACGAGACAATATGGATGTACCGGGTCTATTGGTACAACGTCACCGTCATTTTGAGGAGCTCTTAGCGCGCGCTAAGCAATGCGACCCGATTCCCGTTGCGGTGGTATGCCCGCACAATAAAAACTCCTTAGGCGGTGCGCTACTGGCAGCCAAAGAGGGCATTATTATCCCGATTCTGTTAGGAGATGAAAATAAGATTCGCGAAACTGCCAAAAAGATGGGCGAGGATATTTCCCAATTTGAGATTATTACCGTGCCCGGCAGCGATCAGGAGGTCGTGATTGAAGCGTGTAAATTAGTGCACGAGGGTCGTGCCGCCTCAATTATGAAGGGGCATTTACATACCGATGATTTATTGCGCGGCATGCTGAATAAGGAGCATGGCTTACGGGTGGGTCGTCGCTTTACTCACGTCTTTATTATGGATGCGCCGAGTCGCCCAGAGTTACTGTATATCAGTGATGCGGCGATTAATATTTACCCAGATTTAAACACGAAGGTTGATATTGCTCAAAATGCCATTGATCTTGCGAATTCATTAGGAACAGAAGCACGGGTGGCGGTGTTATCGGCGGTGGAAATGGTGAATCCAGCCATTCAGTCGTCGGTGGATGCGGCCCTATTATCCAAAATGGCTGATCGTGGTCAGATTACCGGTGGTTTGGTGGAAGGACCTTTGGCCATGGATAATGCCATTGATGAAAATGCCGCTCGCACCAAGGGCATTGTCAGTGAGGTGGCCGGTCGTGCAAACATTTTAGTGATGCCGGATTTAGACGCCGGTAATATGTTTATCAAGCAAATGACCTATGTTGCGCATGCTGAGGGTGCCGGTTTAGTATTGGGTGCCAAGGTACCTGTGATTTTAAACTCACGTGCCGATAGCGAAATGTCGCGTTTAGCTTCGTGCGCCGTGGTGTGTTTACAATACGCTAACCAAAAAAAGTAAATTAATTGATTTTTTTATAGGAGAGACAATGACTGCCAATAATAAAAAAGCCAAATGCTTTTTAGCACTGAATTCCGGTTCATCTTCCCTTAAGTTCGCCCTCTACCTTGAAGAACAAGAAAAAGAGAGTATGGTAGGTCATTGCGAGCAGATCGGTACGGGTGGTAATGTTCGCATTAAGGATATTGAGGGGCAGCCTTTGGTGCTACCTAAGACGTATTCATTGGACACGCATGAGGCCGCCATGCAGGTGGTGTTAGATGCGATGGCTTACTTTTTTCCTGATATTGAGGTGCAAGCGGTTGGTCATCGCGTGGTGCATGGTGGCAGAAGTTTCGATGGACCTATTTTTATTAGCCCAGAGGTGCTAGAAAATCTTGAGCGTTTGGTTAAACTTGCGCCGCTGCATGAGCCACACAATATTGCGGGTATCCATGCGGCCATGGAGGCTTTTCCAGGAGTGCCGCAGATTGCTTGCTTTGATACGGCATTTCATCGTAGCCAGAGCTTTGTGGATAACGCCTTTGCCATTCCTTATCACTATTATGAAGAAGGGATTTTGCGTTATGGTTTCCACGGTTTAAGTTATGAATATATTAATGCGGAGGTAGCGCGTCTCGCACCGGAATTGCATCAGGGCAAGGTGGTGGTAGCGCACTTGGGTAATGGCGCCTCCTTATGTGCTATTGAGGCAGGCCGGAGCAAGGCCTCCACCATGGGCTTTACCGCGATTGATGGTTTACCGATGGGTACTCGCTGCGGTCAATTAGACCCCGGTGTGATATTGCACTTCTTAGAGACCGAGGGGATGAGTATCAAGGACCTAAACCGTATCCTCTATAAGGAATCGGGTTTACTAGGTTTGTCCGGCGGTTTATCCAATGATATGCGGGTCTTGACTGAGGCTGGCACAGAGGCAGCGCAGCGGGCGATTGATTATTTTACCCACAAGGTATGTGCCGGCGTGGCATCGATGGCTGCTGCTATGCAGGGCATTGATTTATTAGTTTTTACTGCCGGTATTGGTGAGCATTCATCCTTGGTGCGACGTAAGGTCTGCGAGGGTTTGGCTTGGATGGGTGTGAGCTTAGACGACATCAGTAATACGCAGGGTAAAGGTACACGCCTCATTAGTGCTAAAGATTCCAAGTTTAAAGTGATGGTGATCCCGACCGATGAGGAGGTGATTATTGTCCGTGCAGCGCGTGCCTTACTTGCTGAAAAGGCTGTTGCCGAAGTCTGTTAAGTCAGTCTATCAAGGAGGTGTCTATGCGCAGTGGAAAGAAGCTTACACTAAAAGACGGGACCCAGATTTTTTATCGTGATAGCCATCCCGAGGGCTATCAGGGGCTGACGGTGATTGCTTTGGCGGGCTTAACGCGGAATAGCTTGGATTTTGAGTATTTAGCTGCTCATTTCGATCCTAAGATACGCTTATTGCGCATTGATAGCCGCGGTCGTGGTTATTCTGACTGGCGTGAGGCTTCAAGTTACACGGTGCCTCAAGAAACAGCGGATGTGCTTGAGGTGATGGAGCAGTTAGGGATTGAGCGTGCCGCCTTTATCGGTACCTCACGTGGTGGTTTGATTGCGATGGGGCTGGCTTATGCTGCACCGGAGCGTATTGTGGGTGTGCTTTTTAATGATATTGGTCCGGTGATTGAAATGGCGGGTTTGCTTAATATCGGCGATTATTTAGGCATTGCACCCACGGCCAGGACTTTAGAAGAGATGGCGGCGCACTTAAAAGCGGCGCGTGTCGGCTTTCATCAGGTACCTGATTCGCGTTGGTTAGAGGAGGCGCAACACCAGTTTTTACAAGCTGAGGACGGGGTGAGGCTTTTTTACGACCCAGCCTTGCGTCAGAGCTTTGTAGAAAGCAATATTGAGCAAAATCCAGTGCTGTGGGACTTCTTTGATTTACTCGCGGATAAACCGGTAGCTGTGATTCGTGGTGAAAACTCAGATATTCTCAGTGCTGAGACGGTGTTGGCGATGCAGCAAAGACGAGCTGATATGTTGGCGTGTACGCTCAAGGACCGTGGGCATGTGCCCTTTTTAGATGAGCCTGAGGCATTGCAGACGATTGAAGCGTGGTTGGCGCAGTGTCAGCGTAAGCGTCCGGTGAACTCCGATTGACTTCCGTT
>NZ_KV792966.1:0-506 GCF_001808335.1 Oligella sp. HMSC05A10
AATAAATCGTTAAACCAACCAAAATCAAAACAATATAATAATGTATCTTTTTTATTTTTTTAAACAGCTTCCTGACTAAAAACACATAGAAACTAGCTACAGGCGTTATTAAAATATTACCCCACTGAGTCAAAGCATTGGCACTAGCATCATAATTCTTATTCCAATCAATCATGGTTTTTTCCTTGCTCTTTCTGACGCGAAAAATCTATAAGTGTTTTATTCCTGTCTCCTAAAGTATAGTCAAAAAAGCTAGAGACACCTGAGCCGAGAAAATACCCTTGAACTCTTCCATGATTGTTTAAAAAAATCTCAGTTTTTTTAGGCATTTCTTGAACTAAACCAATAGGTTGTGCTGCTTTTACTAAAAATTTGGTTGCCATATTATTCGATGCGCCTACCGTTAAATCACTGACTAAATTTGAAACCTTATAGTCTGACTTAGTAGCGAAACTTAATCCAACGCTCTCAGCAATAGACATCCCAGCTGCCACGCCATACCCCTT
>NZ_KV792967.1:0-6785 GCF_001808335.1 Oligella sp. HMSC05A10
ACAGCAGAGCCTGTTGCCAAGGTGCAAATTACCAGTACATCACTGCAGAACCAAGGCACTATCGCAGCGCCTGAGGTCTCAATTAAGGCAGCACAAATTCACAACACGAAAGGGTTTGTTACAGCAAGTAAAACGCTTCAAATAGAATCAACTGAGTTGGCAAATACCGAACAAGCTCAGTTAAAAGCAGGGCGCCTGGATATTCAAACCGAGCGGCTTGAGAATATCCAGTCAGGAATTGTGCAAACAGGGACTCAAGCGTTGAATATTAATTCAGCGGCACTGACCAATAGTGGTCAACTCGGTACAGCCGTTATTTCGGATCCAGTTAGTTCAGACATCGATCCGGAAAACCCCTCTAGCGGTGATGCGCCTTCACCGACCGAGCCGGGTCAACAGACGCCGAGTAGTAGTACTGCTTTAGGCAAGACCACTACTGAGACTGTCGTATCGCCTGCTTTAGCTGCCGGACGTATCCAAGTAGAGAGGAATATAACAAATGACGAAGGGCAAATTTCTGCCAATGGGGATGTCCACTTAAGCTTAAGTCAGGCTCTGCATAATCAAGGGGATATTCAGGTTAAGAACCTGCAGAGTAAGGGTGAGCAGTTGCGTAATGCCGGCTATATCAATGCAGAGCGCTTAGATCTTGAGCACCGTCATCTCGATAATCGTCAAGGTCATCTTTACTCATCGAATGCTATCTCCTTGGCAACGGAGACCCTGGATAACCGAGCAGGTCAGATTAGTACACGGGATTCTTTGCTGATTGATAATCAGGGACGATTGGATAATAGCCAAGGACAGTTATTGGCGGCACAGGCCATTACGCTTAACACGCAGGAGATGCAAAATACCCAAGGTCAGCTAGTCACCGGAAAAAGTTTATCGGTCTCTGTAGAGGAAGTTTTGCACGATCAGCAAGGTCAATGGCAAGCGCTTGAGGCCCTACGGATTCATGCCGGTGAGCTGCAGAGTGAGCAAAGCCGCTTTAGTACAGACGATGAACTCCATTTGGCGAGTCAAGGTCAGCTCGTCCTGACAGAAGCACAGTTGAGTGCGCAGCATAGTCTACAGCTTCAGGGTGATGGCGTACAGATGAAGGATACCGAGGCCTTTGCAGAGCAACTCCAAGTGCTTAGTTCTGGTGAGCTGCAAAGTCAAGGTGCACAATGGCAAGCACAGCAGGTGCAGGTTGAGGCCGTGGATTGGCAAAATTTGCAAGGAGAGATCGTTGCTGAGAAAGACTTAATAATTCGTAGCAACTCACTGGATAATCAGCAAGGACGATTAGTCAGCGGTGAGGTGATGAGTGTACATCTTGATCAGGATCTCATTAATCAGCAGGGATTATTGCAGGCTGGTCAAGCGCTTGACATACGGGCTAGGAATTTGCATTCTGAGGAAGGCACTTTAGCCGCACAAGGTCCTGCACAGCTAGCGATTGCTGAGATTTTTGATCAAAGCGGCGGACTGACAACCATTGGTGGCAAGCTCATGTTAAGCAGTCGCCGTTTAATCAATCGAGGTGGTCATTTAGAGAGTGCCCAAAGTCTGGCGCTGCATGTAGATGAAGCGATTGATAACACCGAAGGCAGGTTACAAACGTTAGGTGACATGGAGGTGATGACGGCGGGTCAGGTAGTTAATACCCAAGGGCAGTTGATGGCAGGAGAAGCCCTGACTCTTCACGCAGAGCGATTAGATACACAAGCTGGGCAGATTGCCTCAACTGGTGCTTTGACGCTGACTGTGGATGACGAGCTAAACGCTAATCAAGCGCAATTAGTAAGTAATAAAAGCCTAAAGCTGCAAGCAGCTTCACTTGATGCCTCAGCGGCGAGTTTTGTCACAGAAGAGCAGATGCAGCTAAATGTGCGTGATAAGCTCCTAGCACAAGATAGTCAATGGCAGGCAGGTAAAGGCATTGCATTAAATGCTGATTCAATCGATCTGACCAGCAGCAAAATGGCTGCAGCAGCGATTCAAGCCTCAGCGCATAGCGATGTCATCGTGTCGTCAGGACTTTTGCAGGCGGATGAGTCTATGCTCCTACAAGCTAAGGCTGTTAAAGCAGATCATGGCTATCTGTCAGCAGGTGAGCGTGTACAGGTCAACGCCTCTCAACTGTTCGATCATCAGCAAGGTACTTTATTGTCTGGTGGTGACGTACAGCTAGATGTGGGTCAATTTCTTAATGAGCAAGGTAGCTTGTATGCTGCTTCGACTATACAGATTGACGCCACGCAAGATATTAAGAGCGTACAAAGTGATATTCAATCAGGTGGTGAGCTGTTAGTTCGTGCAGCAGGTAGTATTCATCAAGGCGGGCGGTTACTAGCAGCAGAGCAACTCACGCTTCAGGCCCAACAACTACAGCATGAAGAAGCTCAGCTACAAGGTCATGTCGTCACCTTGCAGAGTGCCGATGGTCTGCACTTACGAGATAGCACTTTGTTGTCTGCTACTCAGGTGCAGCTGCATTCGGGTGGTGATAGTTATCTAGACGAAACGACGGTACAAGCTGAGGACGATGTTGAGTTCAGAGCACAAGCGCGTGCGGATCTTAAACAAAGTCAATTACACAGTCGCCAGGGAAGCGTGTTACTTGACGCTCAAGAAAGTCACCAACAAGATAGTCAACTTGTTGCTAAAGAAATTAATTTAAGCTTAAGCAATGAGCTTAAGGCAGAAGACGGCTATTGGTTAGCTGAAGAAGGGTTAACCATACAGACACCGACATTGCAGATGACGTCGATGAACACGCAGGCTGATACGTTGACTATTCAGAGTGTTGGTGATGTGCTGCACGATCAGAGCGTGACAGTGGTTGATGGTGAGCTTCGTATTGATGCAAAAAATCTCAGTAATCACGCAGGTCAATTGGTTTCAGCTAAGCGGCTTGAGGTTACTGCATCGGGTACTGTGGATAATAGCGCCGGACTGATGATCTCTGATGGGCAGATGGTGCTGAATCAAGAAAGTCTGATAAATACGAAGGGTAAACTGCATGCGGCAGAGAACTTGACGATTCAGGCGAGTCAAGGAATCGACAGTCTAGACAGTGAAATCGTCTCGGCTGAGTCCATTCAAATACAAGCTGCTACGAAGGCGCAATTAGGTGGCGTACTTTTTGCAGAAGAGAGTCTTGACGTTGAAGGCTTTGAGCAGCGTTATGATGCAGCGCATTTGCAAGCTAAAGAGATTAGCTTGAGTGCGCAAGGCGATCTTGCATTAACTAAGAGCACCTTATTAGCGGAAGAAGCGGCATCGTTGGTGTCAGGAGCTAATTTATCGCTCAATGAGGTACAAGGTCAAGCGCAAGGTGTCTTTACCATAGACGTAGAGGAACAAGCGACACTTGAGCAGTCCGATCTACAGAGTGTGGGCGGACCTTTGTCGATTCGTGCGGCAACGCAACAACATCATCAGAGTACGTTGCTTGCAGAAGATATTAAACTGACCGCAGGTCAGACCTTGGGTGCTGAAACGAGTCAGTGGGTTGCACATAACAACTTGGATTTGGCGGTGGGTAGCCTTGATTTGACTCAGCATCAAAGCCAAGCAGAGGCTATTCAACTGAACAGCCAAGGCCGCATTGAGCAGCAAGATAGTCTAATGCAGGCAGATAAGACGCTGGAGATTAAGGCACAAGCATTGACGAATAGGGGTAGTGATATCACCGCAGGTACGGATCTAGTGATCAAAACGTCCGGACACGTAGATAACCATGAGGGGTTACTACTGGCTGATGGATCGCTTAAGATCCAGGCAGCAGAGCTTCGTAATGAGCAAGGTCGCGTAGCGAGTCAAGGCTCGACTGAGCTGGGCATTGACGGGTTACTCAATAATCAGCAAGGGTTGATTGCTACTTCTGATGAACTAATTCTTCATGTCGGTAGCTTGCATAATCAAGCAGGACAGGTGTCCACAAAACAGGCTATGAAGGTTGTTGTTGGTGAAGAGTTTAATAATCAAGCGGGCTTAGTGGTCTCTGATGCTTCATTCGATCTTAATGTTGGTCATCTGTTTAACCAAGCAGGTCAGTTGCAAGCAAAAACTGACTTTCACCTAACAGCGAAGCAGGCGATTGATAATCTGCAGGGAGAGATTGTTGCAGGGGGCTCTGCGAATCTTCATTCACAGGGTGCACTTGTCAATAGTGGTGTGATAGCGGCAGGGGATACACTGGCTATTCAAGCCGAGCAGATCACACAAGAAGGTGGTCATCTTCAAGCTGAGCAATTAGCACTTAAGGCTAAGCAAGCGATAGCGATGAGTGACGAGAGTACGGTGTTGGCAACTGATTCAGCTGAATTGAGTGCCGGTACGAATCTATCCTTAGCGGATACACAAATACAAACACTCAATAAGCTGCAGCTACAGGCTGGGCAAAAGATTGCAATGCAAGACACGGACTTACAGAGTCAACAAGGCGATGTCAGCCTTGATGCTAAGTCCATTGTGCAGGCAAATACCACCCTGGGGGGCAAGAACTTGGCGCTTAGCGCTAGTGATAACATTCAGGCAGAAGACAGCCAATGGCTAGCGGATAGCACCTTACAGGCAACGAGCGACGTGCTGAATTTACATCGACTCAGCAGTGCAGCTGAGCAGATTAAGCTGCAAGCGAATCAGGGCTTGAAGCATCACGACAGCGTGATGGTGGCAGAGCAGTCAGTCCATTTGCAGGCGGCCGCTATGACTAATCAGGGTGGCCAAATTGCAGCAGGTGAAAACCTTCAGATCAACGCCGGACAGTTACTTGATAACCAAGAGGGTGCTTTAGTTGCGCAACAAGATCTACAGATTACCGCCTCTATTGTGACTAATCAGCAGGGCAAACTATCTGCCCAGCAGGATCTTCAAGTGACGGCATCGCAGAGCGTGAATAATCAGTCGGGTCTAATGGTGGCTGATGGTGCATTACTGCTCAGTAGTCCCATCGTTATTAACAAGGGTGGACAGATTTCAGCCGCTAACTTACTGGCAATAAATAACAATACAAGCTTTGATAATCAATCGGGATTGTTGGTGTCGGATGGTGATATTCGCTTAGAAACTTCATCACTGGAAAATAGCCGCGGTCAAATTCATGCCAAAGGTAATACAACGATTCAGGCGTCACAGCGTATAACGAATCATGGTGGAGAAATTTTGGCTGCCAAGACGGTCAGTCTGCTCGATTCCGCTCAGCAACGCAATCAACGTCGTCTGCAGATTGAGCAAGATGCCAATGGTGTGATTCAAGGCAATGAAGGCACTGTGCTTATTGCTCAAGAGCTTCGTAGTCAAGCGCGCATAGAAACCCCCGGACACCTACAGTTGGATGTGACTGAAGGGTTCAATAATCTGGGAGGACTGCAGGCAGGAGGTTCTTTAAGCCTGATTACGGATAAGCACTTACATAACACACAGACAATCTATAGTCCGGACGCGTTGACGGTACAGGCGAGTGATATTCATAATGACAGCACGGGTGAGTTATTAGGCGAGACCGCCGTCACGGTGGTTGCAAAGACAGGCGATATTGTGAATCGCGGTTTAATCAATAGCAATGGCGTGACCACAGTAGAGGCAGCCGGTACCATCGATAATATTGGCTCGGGGCGAATTTACGGTGATCATGTTGCGATACAGTCAAAAACGCTTTTAAATCGTGAGGAGGTGCAAGCGACTGGTGAAAGGAAAGCGGCGGTGATTGCGGCACGAGAGCGTTTAGATATTGGTGTTCATTCCTTGCGTAACCAAGAAGAAGGTTTACTCTTTAGTGGGGGTGATTTAGCTATTGGGGCTAGGCTGGATGTAAATAAACAGGCACAGGGACAAGCGTCGAATCTGATTAACAGCGCTGCAACCATAGAGTCTTTGGGGGATATGTATCTTAATGTGCACAGTATAAGGAATTTAAATCCTGATTTTGAATTAACAAGAGTTCAAGTGTCTACGCCTGAAAGATTTGATTTTATTGTGCATGACGGGCAGGGCTATGAAACACGTGTTGATAAAAAAGACTTAAAAGAACGTCGGTGGAGTCGTCGCGCTTGGGAGTTTGTTAGCAAGGAGCCAGGGGATTATGCCAACTTAGTTCCTGGAGAAACGCCGCTTTGGTCGCTAGCGCAACCGGCATGTTATAGTTTTTCCGGTAATGATTGCTTTACCTCAACGCAGTTAACTAACTATGAAAAATATTCGCCGGATAACCCGGCGTGGGCCTATTTTGGGATTACCCCGGGGATCGCTACGGAGCCTTTAGCACCACGTGCGCCAACTGAACCCACGGTTTCTGAGCCGAGTAAGAGTTGTACGTTTATCAGTGACAGTGACGATAGAAGGGCATGTAGCTCAGCCACACAGGCTTGGCGTGATTATCGTCAAAACTTGGCTTCTTATCAGGAGCAGTATGCGCAGTATCAAGTAGCTTACGATACCTGGATGCAAGTGGATGGTCAGCGTTGGCATGCCTTAGATCAGGCCATCACAGCTTACAATAAAGACTATCAGCATCAATTTAAACATCGCTACACGGAGTATTGGATTACGCGTACGGAGTACGAAGATCAAGTCGCTCATTCGCGACCCGGTGATATTATTGCTGGCGGTAACTTGACCATCAATGCAGATACGCTCACCAATGATAAAAGTCGTATTGTGGCCGGTAAGGCATTGAAAGTCGACGCTCGCCATATTGACAATATTGATGCCAAAGGCTTAAGAATCATCGAAGATGAGGGTACGAGTCGTTATGCCTGGGAGAGGTGGCGTGGCGGTTTGAGGCGATATCA
>NZ_KV792968.1:0-815 GCF_001808335.1 Oligella sp. HMSC05A10
GACCCACTAGTTTAATAAACTAGCGGTTTTTCAGGCCGCTTATGTTAACTCAGGAGATGGTCGTGACGATTCACGTATTACATAAACAAGGCAAGTCCATTAGAGCAATAAGTGATGAGCTCGGTATTTCCCGTAACACCGTAAGGAAATATCTTAGAAATGGTGGTGCTATGCCTACCTACCAACGCAGCCCTAGACCCAGTAAGCTTGACCCTTATAAAGCGTATCTTCACAAGCGCATTCAAGCAGCCGCGCCAGATTGGATACCCGCCACGGTGTTTTATCGTGAGATTGACGAATTGGGTTATCAAGGTAAGATTAGCTTACTGAGAGACTATGTGTCTCAGTTTAAACCAGTAACTAAAGCCGACCCAGTGGTGCGCTTTGAAACATCCCCGGGTGAGCAATTGCAGGTGGATTTTACGATCATTCGTAGACAGGCTAGTCAACCGCTTAAAGCGTTCGTAGCAACCTTAGGTTACTCTCGGGCTAGCTATGTTTTCTTTTTTGATAATGAGCGCAGTGAAGCGTGGCTGCAGGGGTTACGACAGGCCTTCGACTTTTTTGGTGGTGTGCCTAAAGAAATATTGTTTGATAATGCCAAAACCGTTGTGATTGAACGAGATGCTTATGGTGTTGGGGAGCATCGCTGGAATCCGCAACTGCTCCTACTGGCCAAAGAATATGGGTTTAAGACACGATTGTGTCGTCCGTACCGAGCTAAGACGAAGGGGAAGGTGGAGCGATTCAATCGTTATTTAAAAGAGAGTTTTATCGTTCCTGATCCTAGCCAATTTAATAGACAGTCTGTTCCT
>NZ_KV792969.1:0-916 GCF_001808335.1 Oligella sp. HMSC05A10
CATTTTTAGTAGCAATTTTAGGTAGAAACAGTATGTCCAAGCAGCTCTTGTACAGTACGGATATCGGTGCCTTGGCGTAGCAGCTGGGTTGCAAACGTGTGACGAAAACTGTGGCAGGAGGCAGCCTTGTGTATGCCAGCTGCCGAAATAGATTTTTTCACTGCTTTTTGTACTGCAGAAATATGCAAATGATGGCGTACCCAACGGCCGTCGTCGTCTTGGCATAGACTCTCAGAAGGAAACAGCCATTGCCAAGCCAGTGCGCAGCCTGCATTGGGATATTTACGGGCCAGCGCATAAGGCAACGTAACAGGTGCTGGCATGCCGGACTGGCTGGCATGTTGGTGAGTCCGTTGCGCTATCAGCTCTTCAAGCTCTGTAAACAGCGTCTGGGGCAGCAAGGTCGTGCGATCTTTACCACCCTTGCTGCTGCGTATCACCAGCCTGTGCAGATTAAAATCCACATCCTTGATGCGTAAACGGCAGGCTTCGCTGACACGCAGACCGGCCCCATACATGAGCGAAGCAATCAGCCGATGCGGGGGAGGCAGCTGGGCAATGACGGATATGGCTTCCTCATGGGACAGCACCACGGGCAGCTTGCGTGGCTTTTTAGCACGGGCAATGCCGTCGATATGCTGCAAAGGCTGTTGTAAAACGTGTTTATAAAGAAATACCAGCGCATTGAGCGCCTGGTTTTGGGTGGCCGCCGCCACGTTCTTGTGTGTCGCCAGCCAGGTCAGAAACTGAGCGACTTCTGCTTCGGCCATGTCGCGGGGGTGGCGGAGTCGATGAAAGCGTATGAAATAGCGTATCCAGTACCAGTAGGTTTTTTCAGTACGCAGGCTGTAATGTTTGGTACGAATGATTGCATGCAGCTGATCGCGTAGCTTGGGTGCAGGCTTGGGTGTCTGGG
>NZ_KV792970.1:0-7042 GCF_001808335.1 Oligella sp. HMSC05A10
CGGTATTTAACTGCTTTTATGCAAAAGTCTCAAAGTCAACATGCAATTGGAAGCCGGCGCACTTACCCAGTAAAAACCTGCTCAAGTCTTAATTTGATATTAAGAAGAAAAATTTTCAGACAAGCATGCTATGAGATTTTTTGTAGCTTTAAGTACTTTTTATGAAATAAAGATGCTTTTCTTTTAATGGGATAGTTGTCATTAGAAATAGAATAGCTAGCTTTGGGGAGGATGGTTAATAACCACCTCTCATTATTATCAAAAAAGGCAAATCGAATTTTATCTGGAACGGCGATAAGTAGATTTCTAAGCATCCCTTGTGCATATATCGCTGACAGTTCTAATGAATCGATGATCTTTAAATGATGATCGACATAATAAATATAAAGCGCCTCCTCAAAAGGGTTATCTTCTGTGATCAATAAAAGGTAATGATTGCCCACACGATATTGAGCCTCTAATACTGCGCCACTTAGTGATAATCTTTTTTTAACTGTTTATGCTCAAGCAGCAGTGTTGGGGTTTGTCGATAACTTTTATTACATCGGCGCTTTGAAACTCATTAATCGCTTTAATGCTCATTAGAAAAGCCATCCAAAGGTGAGATCTGCACCAAGCGCACCTAGAGCACCTCCTATGAATACACCTAAGGTGACATAAGCGGGCGCAGCTGGACCGCACGCAAGTCCTACAGCACCGCCTGGGAGGGTTTTCTAGCCTCATCATCTTGATGTATACAGAGCGCCCTCTTTTTATGTTGAAATGAAGATTTAAACATCTAACTGCTTCTGAACCTTCTCCTTGACCATATCAAGAAAGCACGGTACATCATCAAAATATATGTCGGGGTCGAAAGTTTTGTAAAAAGCCTCCTCTAAACATCCAGCATACTTTAATTCAAAATCAGCTATTTCATGCATTAATTGATGCAAGCCCTCAATAGGGGTACGAGTAACAAAAATTTCAACAACATCTTCTATATTAGTAGTTATGAATATAATGTCGAAATCAAGATTTAAATAACCACCAACTAATTCGTCAAGTCTAGGATAATCTTCATGCATGTAAATATAACTTACCGTTTTATAAAAACAATTTTAATTTTTACATTCTAGGTTTTTGGAAAAGAAGTAAGAATATAATATCTCTTTCCGTTAATGTTCGTTTTAACCAACACCACTCTCAAGCTAGAGGTATTAATAAGCTCTTCAGAACCCCTCTTAATAAACCCACCCACTCTATAATTTGCATTATAGTTAAATCGGAGCACTTCTGAACTAGGCTGTTGACTCCATTGTTTAATTTTTGCTTTGTTTGCCTTTATCGCTTGAGATATAGCCTTTTCGGCTATATCTAAGTTAGTGAAAGAACTTACCCCTGTTTTTATTCGTGGGTCTGTCTTTAAGCGATACAATAATTCCTCTTTGGTCTTGCCCACATGTTGCGCAATGGTATGCCCTCCCATAAGCTCGTGCTCACTCAACTTTATTCTACCGAAACGAATAGCCCTTACTCTGAAAGCACCAGCAATTCCTAGCGCTACAGAAACGCCAATGGGTACAGCGACCTCAATTGTTTTCGCTAAGTTGTGCGCTGTGTCGTCATCAGCACCCAGTTCCTTGGCAAGTATTGCTGCGGTCTTGTATGTAGAAGAATTTGTGTCAACTCCCGTCCAAAGTTGGTTTGCGCCAGTTGTAATAGTATCTAAACTATGAGCTGCTAGAGTAATACAAGCTTTACGAGCACGCACTCGACATAGCCCTACAGATCCTACAAGTTCTAGCGCACCAAATAGAAGGGAGCCAGCTCCCCACAACCTATTTGATATAGTTTCCCCCTCACTGACAGATTGGTCTGATAGAATTGCAGCCAACTGTACAGGAGTTAGCACTAATTGCAAACCTTCTTCACTTTGCATAAGATTTACCAGAGAGTATGAGTTTTGGATATTCCAAGAGAATCGGCAACGTAAGCAACTAACGCCAATAGATTACTCATACAAGGTGTCAACCTTATTACAAAACATTTTAATCAATCGAAACATCGGGTCCTCTCAAACACCTCAAAATATTTACTACTTTCATGTCTAAGCTTTAATCATGCTCTACAAAAGCACTACCACCAAATTTTCTTAAAGGCTAACAACAAACTGCATCAGTACTCCGCACTTTACTGAATTGAATAGTTAGACTAAGCAACGTGATTGCTAAGACCCACATGTGAGGTTTCCGGTCCTGCCAGAATTAGTAAACCGGCACGGTTTAGCGACTTTATGTATTGACCATGAAGGATATCAGACTAAAGGAAGATACATAACATTATTTACAGACTCACAAAACACCCCACAGCCGTCACAAACCTTTTTAACCTAAACAATCTAATCTTCAAACGCTTCTTGAGCTAGTAAGGCTACCAACTCTGAGGCAGGCATCTCCCGAATTGCCGCTAAACCAGCCCCCGACCAATAGGCACCATAACCCTCTTCACCCTGCTTTAAAGCAGCATCATTTAATTGCTTATTAACGTCATATAAAAAGGGATAAGCTGGACGGGTTAACCCCTCCTCTTGCTCCAGCTTCGCCCCTAAATCACTTAACTTCGTTCTAAGGCCGCGCGCTGGACGCCCCGAAATAGCCGCACTAACGACCGTTTCTGGTTGATTTTGCCGTGCCTGCGCGCTTAATTGACGTCTATAAGCCGTTGAAGCGGAGCTCTCCGGGCAAAGAATAAAGGCGGTACCTAACTGCACCGCATCCGCTCCATGTGCCATCATCGTGCGGATTTCGTGACCAGTCATTATCCCGCCGGCTGCAATGATTGGGGTACTGCACTCTTTTTTGAGCAATTGTAGTAGCTCCAGGGTAGCAATCACCGGCTCGTGGTTCGCATCAAAAATACCTCGATGACCACCTGCCTCATAGCCCTGAGCCACAATATAATCCACCCCTGCCGCTTCCAATTGCTTAGCATCATTCAAATCACAGGCGGTGGCAAAAATTGCTACCCCTTGTGCCCGCAGTTTGGCTAATACCGCAGTCGACGGTAAACCGAAATGAAAACTAACAATCTGCGGCGCGGCCTTTAACACTACCTCGAGACGCTCATCCTCTACCTGTTGCAAGCTTTGGTAAATCAATTCAAGTTGACTTGGAGGTTGAGCAGCAAACCCTTCAAATACAGGCGCTAATCGTTGCAGCCAAGCCTGATTGGCGCGCTCATCAATCAAGGCCTCTTGATGTGAAAAAAAATTAATATTGAGCAGTGGCCGCTTATCTTCTCCTGTCAAGTCCATATACTCACGGATCGTCTTCTCAAGCGTACTCGCACTCATCGCCCCACACCCCAAAGAGGGTAAAGCCCCCGCCCTTCTAACGCTCGCCGCTAACACGGGATTAGACACACCGGCCATGGGCGCTTGTATGATCGGATGAGTCAAAGCGAAGCGCTCACAAAAAGCATTATTCAGCATAAAATCCACCATCTCCTAACCAAACTTACGCTTACGTACACCAGCAATTGCTGCTTACACATTCACAATAAAAGTTATATAAACCCCATTGTACTTACAAAATCTGCCGATTCATTTCAAATTAATAATAGTCTCTAACTGCTGAATACTTTAAAGTAAAACTTCATGCTTATAAGAGAGAAAAAGGAGAAGTTCATGCTTCATTACGCCGTTGTGTTTTTAGTGATTGCCTTAATTGCAGCCGTTTTAGGCTTTGGCGGCATTGCAGGTACCGCCGCCGGCATTGCCAAAATACTATTCTTTGTATTTTTAATTATTGCTGTCTTGTCATTCGTGTTTGGTCGACGCTCCTGATGAGCATCGAATCTAAAGCCCTCTAAATTACGCAGTCTACTGATTTAGAGCTCTTTTTAGATAACAAATCGCCGCAGCTCTGCTGCGGCGATTTGCTTTATACAATTAACCTATCAGTGCGTTAGTTAATCAAGCCGCATAAGTTACGGCCACCGCCACCACCCAGTGGTAACGGATCATCACTGTAGTTATCACCGCCCACATGAATCATCATTGATAAGCCTTTAATTTCATTTAAATCAGTGATACGTGGCGCCACCACTGGATAGGTGATCGTACCGTCATCAGCAACATACAAGGCCGGTAAATCCCCCTTATGACCAGTAGTGTCCCAAGGTCCCTTATGCGCATTGGTGTTGTCTGGGTCCCAATGACCACCCGCCGCCCCCGCAGGCACTACCTTGCCGTCTTTTTCAGTCGCATCACACGAGCCCTTGGCATGAATATGAAAGCCTCGCACACCTGCTTCATCAAGACCCTTAATATCAGGCGTAAATTTAGCACCAAACTCTGTCATCGTGATGGTGACCGTGCCTGCTGACTCACCTGGTCCCTTGTCGGTTGCAAATTTCATATCAACCACAATTTCATCCGCAGCATAAGCGCTATTCATCAACGCGGCACATAAGGCAGCAAATAAAACTTTTTTCATCATGAAACTCCTTTCAAAATATCGCAATGCTTTCACTGAAAAATCATTACGCAAAAAACTCTGCTAAAAACAGCAAAGCTATCAAAAGCTTAACACGTTAACCGGTTCTTTTACATGCCAAAAGCTGCCGCAATCAACGCAATTGTTTTAAATTGTAAACACTGATAGCGACGCCTAGTATTAACACTGATAGCAACCGTTAGCGCTCCATCAGCCTAGGCAGATATGGTAAATATACAAGGCTATGTTTTAAGATTTTATCAACACCATGCCAAATCAATCCAATCTGCCCGACACCCAAGCCTCTTTATTAAGCGCTGAACAGCCAAAACAAGCACCCATTGGCATTATGGCCGCTTTAGAGCAAGAAATTGCTGCTATCTTAAAAAGCATGGAGCATCAGGTGACTATTCGTACCGTGGCAGATCGTCGCTACCACCTCGCCGAGCGCAACGGTCAACAGTATGTGATTGTGCTTTCCCGTATCGGCAAAGTCGCCGCCGCTGCCACCGTCACCACCTTGATTAATGTCTTCGGGGTCCAAAGCGTGCTGTTCACCGGGTTAGCAGGCGGTATTCATGCTGATGTCAAGGTCGGTGATATTGTCATTGCTCGCTCCGTGTATCAGTACGATTTAGACGCTAGTCCCCTTTTCCCTAAGTACAGTGTACCCTTACTAAATAAGACATTTTTTGATACTGATGAGGCACTCAACGATAAAATCGCAAAGGCCTGTAACGACTATTTAGCACAGGACTTTGCCACTGCTTTTGAGGGCAATAAGCGGCCACGCTTTTTCCAACGTGATATCCCTAAAGTACATCAAGGCTTGATAGGTAGCGGGGATGTCTTTGTCAATGCGCTGGAAAAGCAAAATCAAATAGCCGAACAAATGCCTAGTACGCTCTGTGTTGAAATGGAGGGAGCCGCAGTCGCCCAGGTTTGCTATGAATATGCAATCCCCTTTGCTATCTTCAGAATTATCAGCGACCGAGCGGACTCCAAGGCCGAGCTGGATTTTAATGAGTTTCTCAACGAAATCTCACCGCACTACGGCTCGGCAATTTTGACACGACTATTAGACCAACTAGCAAGTAGTTAAAGCCTAAACCTTTAGCTCTAAGCCCGCTTGCCAGAAGTCAATTTCCAAACGGGTGGCGTCGCGGAAAATCGCTTCAAGCTCCTTAAAGCGCTCCTCATCAACCCTTGCTAAGGCTTGATTTAACCATTCGATCTCAGCCTTGGCGGCCTCTTGGAATTCGTCGCTGATGTACATTTTTATCCACGGCAAATAAGGATTCGACTCATCCATCACGGTGAAGTCCTGCGCCGCTAGCCATTGACCAATTTCCGCATAACCGATCAGGCATGGCACCAAGGCCACATGTAAATCCAGTAAATTCCCCTGATTACCGGCGTCCAACACATAGCGCGTATAGGCCATGGTGGCACGTCCCTCAGGTAATACCTCTAACTCCGCTTCAGTAATGCCCCACTTAGCGCAATACTCGATATGCAGATCAAATTCAACATCCACAATGGCCATCAAACTCGCATAACTCTGGCGTAACTCACGTAGATTACGGCTTTTATAAACGGCAAGACCCCATGCGCGTGCAAAATGGACTAAAAACAAATAATCCTGCTTCAAATAATGCTTAAACGCTTCTTCAGGGAGTGTGGCTGCCCCCAACTGACGGACAAAGGCATGCTGAATATATTCCTGCCACTCCGCCGCACTACTCTGCTTTAAACGCTCTAAGGGTGTAAGATTTGAATTAGTCATACAATATCCTGGGTTTAAGGGTTACTCGAAAAAATACATGCTACAAACCATCAAGCTAAGGGTCTGTGCCATGCTTGAGTATAGCAGTAACGGTTTATTTAATATCAAGCTGAGGTGAGTTTTTGAAAGCGATGAAGAGAATTTATACCGCTGCCGCCATGCGCCTGGCAGAAAAACAAGCGGTCGAGCGCGGCACGAGCTATGAGCAACTGATGGAAAATGCCGGTCAAGCTGCAGCAGAGGATCTATTAGCGCGTCTCGCAGCAGCTAAATTAACACGCCCAGGCAGCGTGTTTATCCTGTGTGGTAAGGGAAATAACGGCGGTGATGGTCTTGTGATTGCCCGCGCACTTGCCACAGCAGGTCTTTGCGTAAAGATACTATTCGTCTTAGGTGAAGATTTATCACCTCTAGCCGAGCTTAATCTAAAGCGGCTAGCGGATTTATCTACTATCAAGTACCTCTCGATTGATGAGTTCAGCGCTGAGCTAATGAACGATAGCACGGCGTGGATCATTGACGGCGTATTTGGCACTGGATATAGCGGTGATTTACCGACATCGGTAGCGAGCGTGATGGCTGTGGCCAATCAAGCAACGGCTTATCGCATCGCGTTGGATGTACCAAGCGGTTTAAACTGTGATAGCGGTGTCATTGCCAAAGATAGCTTTAAAGCCGATCTCTGCTACACCTTTGGCGCTTATAAACCAGCCCATATGATGCCACAGGGCAAAGCCATGTGCGGGGAACTTGAGACCTTTGCAATAACCCCTCAAATTTC
>NZ_KV792971.1:0-1829 GCF_001808335.1 Oligella sp. HMSC05A10
CTAAAAGGTGTTCCTAAAAATGGGGGTCATACAATTTCAGTGTAGTAGTGTTCTAAATTATTTCTGAGCTGGTTTATTTCTTTAAAAGTTTCCCAGTCAACTGAAATGTTTAAGTCTTTAAATCTCTTACTTATTTCAACAGAATTAACCGTGTTTTTGCCTGTTCCTTTTATAACAAGCTCATCATTTTCATAAATAAAAGAAATATCTTGTTTTATCAATAATTCTTTATCATGATCTGGCGACAGTAGGCATAGTTTTTCTTTGTAAAGAAGCAATATGCCTGCAACGATATTTCGTACTGCAGAAATGGCGCGTTTGGCATCTTTCTTTGATAGTGTGTAATCTTCAACTCCTACCTTGATTGAGTTGATTGCATTTTTATAAATGTTCATAGCCTAATCATAAGTTTCGGTTGTGTTTTTTCTGCCCATAGGACTGACTGTTATCATAAACTAAGTGATTCTAATCAGAGTATTGTTTGTATTTAAATATAAAGTTTCGCATCACCACCAGCGAATAACATATAGTGCAGCAACAAGAATAGAGCCGCAGGTTGCAATCAAGGCCGCATTAGCTAATTTATTACTGACTTTATCGGCGCCTTCTTCACTCATCTTTCCGTTTATCTTAATTTGTTTTTTTAGTTTAATACTCATCTATTTACCTCAGACGTATTTTGTTAGGGAGCAAGCTCAGAACTTTTTAGTGGTTCTGAGTTTTTCATTCAAATTCGTTACTCTAGATTGAACGTGTATGAGATAATTGTCTTTTAAAGTAGTTTAAAGGTTTAGTTTTAGTTCTTTGTTATGGCTTATAACAAAGAGTTTGTAGAAAAGTAGAGCGTTTGATGATCGTTTTTATCAAGAGGTTTTTGATGTATAATAGCCTTGAGCACTAGTAGGTGCTTGCCGTCCGCAATGGCGAAGTTCAGTCACTACTTTCTCTTCAATTAAAGTCACTATAAGATTTTTTTGGCTTTACTTAGCGGGCACTAAAGCATTAAAAAGAAGGTCTTATTATGCATATAAATCTACGAAGTCTAAAAAAAGAGGCTCGTATTCGCAGCCGTCAAAACAAGTCGCTACGCTTGAGCGAAGTGTTAGATGCTTTATCTGTAGAAAGATATAAAGTTCGGGATTATCATCAGTTACTAAAAAGCTATGAGAAGCAGCTAAACTCTCATATAAAAGAAAAACATGATGATTTGAGTTGGTGTGAGTTTTGTGACTTTCAGTTTGTTCGAACTATTGAAGCTGACATACAAGAACACAGTGAACGTCACTCATTATTTGATGATGCCTTTGAGTTATTTGGTTATCTTCCCATGCAGTACTCTAAGAGAGAGAAGATAAAAAAACTTGGGTATCGTAAACTACATTCTAAAAAAGCTACTGAGCAGGAGAATGGTGCTTTATTGGTGTTGTTAGCACACTACGATCGCTCTCTTGAACATGCAATTGAGATGGGTCGTTACCATAACCATCCAAATATTAGTGAGTATATAAGCGTAGCACTTAATAGTGCGATGTTTATTCCTCTTCCTATACGAGAAAATCTTAAAAATATGTTTGAAAGTAAAGAGGGGGAGCTTGATGGTTCGTACTGGCCTAATAGCGTTTTTCCTGGAACTAAGGTTGTAAAAAATCAAAAAGATGTGATTAGAGAGCGTTTGCTCAAGCTAGTGGACTTTTAACTCTGTTAATCATTGTTAGATAAAGGAAAAGGGCTCATGTAGTGAGTCCTTTTCCTTCCCTGAATCCTTACTCAATCGTCTTAGCTAGTAGTGTCACACGGTAATCACCCCATTTTTAATAGCAGTTGGCAGT